>PWFZ01000347.1 GCA_003555185.1 Balneolaceae bacterium
CACCGTAACGTACTAATAAGGTTTTTGGAATTAATTACTTGCACCGAAAAATAATATGAAACTAACTGAACTGACTTTAAAAAATCGAACGGTAATTGTTGTACTTACAGCGATTTTGATTATTGCGGGTGTATTTAGCTACAGTGCAATTCCCAAAGAGTCTAATCCGGCAATCGAAATTCCGATTTTCATCGTAAACACCATATATCCCGGAATCAGCCCATCAGATATGGAGTCGTTGATCACTCAGCCTATTGAGCGCGAGCTCCAGGGAATAAACGGGGTTAAAGAAATACGTTCAACAACAACGGAAAGCTTTAGCAGCGTGGTGGTAGAGTTTGATCTGGATGTACCGATTAATGAGGCGAGTCAGCGGGTGAGGGAACGTGTTGATCTGGCAAGGACAGAACTCCCGCCGGATGCTGAAGAGCCATTTATCGTAGAAATTGATTTTGATGATATTCCCATCGTTACTATTAATCTCTCGGCAAATTATGCGAACTCACGGTTGACAGAAGTGGCGGAACGCCTTCAGGATGAGGTGGAAGCATTAGCCGGTATCCGTGAAGTTGAAATTCTTGGAAATGTGGAGCGTGAGGTGCAGGTAAATGTGGATCTCGCCTCACTAAATGCATACAATCTGGCTTTTGGACAGTTGGTTGGAGCTATACAGAATCAAAATGTAACGATTCCCGGTGGTGATGTAGATGTAGATTTATTCAGTTATCTGGTTCGGGTTAGCGGTGAATTTGATGATCCGGCTGAAATTGAGAACCTGGTTGTTGCACGTCCCAACGGGGAAGAAGAAACGGGTCCGGGTCTGGTTTATATGAGAGATGTGGCCGATGTTATTTTTGGGTTTAAAGACCGGGAGAGTTTTGCACGACTGCGCGCATATAAGGTAGAAGAAAACGGTAAAATGGTATCGCTGGAAGAATCGGAGATTCAGGATCAGGAAGTAATAAGCCTGAACGTGAAAAAACGACCCGGGGTTAATGTGCTGGATACTGTGCAGGAAGTGCTTGCAGTAACAGAAGGGTTCCCTCTGCCTTCCGGTACAAACGTGGTTATTACAGGTGATCAAAGCGAGCAAATTATTGATCTGATTTCAGATCTGGAAAACAGTATAATCAGCGGAATGCTGTTTGTTGTGTTAGTACTCGTATTTTTCCTGGGTATCCGCAATGCTCTGTTGGTGGCTGCTGCCGTACCGTTATCCATATTTATTGGGTTTATTGTTCTTTTTGGGCTCGGCTATTCGGCAAATTTTATTATTCTTTTCAGCTTAATTATCGCGCTGGGTCTGCTGGTTGATAACTCTGTGGTGGTGGTCGAAAACATCTATCGTTTCAGGGAGATGGGTTATGGCCGTTTTGAAGCCGCAAAACTTGCAACGGATGAGGTTGGTTACGCACTAATTGCAGCCACTGCAACTCTATTGGCAGCATTTATTCCGATGACCTTTTGGCCCGGAATTATTGGTCAGTTTATGGGATATCTGCCACTTACATTAATCATTGTGCTGCTATGCTCTTTATTTGTGGCGTTAGTGCTCTATCCGGTACTGACCGCATACCTTGTACGGCTCGATGATGAGGAAGTAAAACCAAAATCAACCCTCGTAAAAGGGATTCTGGTTGGGGTGTCTGTTTTTGGTGCAGTGGCAATCGGCATGGCAAATATGAATACCCTGATTGTATCACTACTTACAATTGTGTTCTTCTTTCTTAGTTTTAGATATCTGATCAAACCTGCATCTAAGAAGTTTTCAGAAGATCAACTGCCCCGTGTTATTGATCAGTACAAGGTGTTTTTGAACTGGATGCTGAATAGAGATTATTCATATAAGTATGCCTTATTGCGTAATACAATAGCGCTTGGAAGTTTAACTCTTGGTTTGATACTTGCCATTGCCGGTAGTTTAATTCAAATGGTTTCTCCGGCGGGCGCAGTGTTGTTAGTTGCTGCCGGTATTTTTGCAGGGTTAGGGCTTTTAATGATTGTAATCCATTTTATTGAAGCCATATTTAAAGGAGGTAAAACTTCTGTTTTAGGTGGATTGGTGCTTGCAGGGTTTATTGCACTTATTCTGGCGTTGGTTTCCATTGGCCAATCTGTTTCACTCTCCGTTTGGATGAATTTATTGTTGTTCCCCATTGCGGTAATCATAATTGGTTTTTTGGGGTTCTTTAGAAAATCTGAAGCTCCATTAATACTTACAGATAACCGTTCCCTGTTGTTAAACGGTGTAATGGGGTCGCTGATCGCCATTTTCGGTTTGTTTGCTATAGCACCGACCGGTGTAGAATTCTTTCCCGAAACAGATCCGAGCCAGATTATTATAGAACTTGAAGGGCCTGTGGGAATGAATGTAAATGCCAGTAATGCCATCGCGAGGGATGTGCAGCAGCGCATGTACGATTTGATGGATGATGACCCTGCAGTTAAGGCTAATATTGAGAATATTCAGGTAAATGTCGGGGTGTCCGGGGATCCAATGTTTGGAGGCGGCGGACAGAGTCCTGAACGGACAAGAATCACAGTAAACTTGTTGGATTATGGCGACAGGGCTGAACCGTCTGCCCAAACTTTATCCAAAATTCGTGGAGTTATAACCGACATCCCCGATCTGATTATCAACATTGATGGTGAGCAAGTTGGTCCACCTACTGGCGCACCGGTGAATATTGAGGTTTCAGGGGAAAATTTTGATGAAATAATTCGAATATCCCGCGAGATCACACAAAAACTTACGGATGCATCTGCAACAGGACAGATACCTGGTTTGGTTGATGTAAGAAATAATGTGTCAGGTGGATTTCCTGAATACCGAATTCTTGTAGACTACGAAAATGCAAGCCGTTTTGGTCTGAATATGAGTGATATTGCTCAAACCATACGAATTGCCAATAATGGAATAGAGGCTAGTAAATGGCGTGATGGCGAAGATGAATACGACATTACGGTTCGCTTGCGACCTGAAGACCGACAGGATTTAGAAAGTTTGGCAAATCTGAATATTAATTCGATGGGGAATGCAATTCCTCTGGTATCAGTCGCTACGTTTGAAGAAGGAACCGGGTTGGGAACAATCACACGATTGAACCTGCAGCGAACAGCCACTATTGAAGGTCAGGCTGCATCGGGCTTCAGCGGTCCGGAAGTACTGGCAAGAACTCAGGAGCTATTACAGGATTACCGAGCTGAATTACCGCCGGGCTATACAATGGAGTACACAGGTGAAGGCGAAGATCAGGAGGAGGCATTTGGGTTTTTAACTACTGCCCTGATGATTGGTTTTGCACTGATCTTTCTCGTTATGCTGGCCAAATTTAACAACATTGTTTCACCGTTTATTATTATGACAGCGGTAGGATTAAGCTTAACCGGGGTTCTGCTTGGTCTAATTTTAACCCGCACTCCCTTTGGGTTGATGACATTTATCGGGATCATATCCCTTGCGGGAATTGTCTGCGTAAATAACATCGTATTACTCGACTATGTGAAACAACTCACCGAGGCCGGTAAAAAGAAAAAAGATGCAATTGTTGAAGCGGGTGTTATTCGTTTCAGGCCGGTAATATTAACAGCATTGACAACCATTTTGGGACTTGTACCCTTAACTTTTGGCATAAATGTCGACTTTGTTGGATTGTTTACTAATCTAGATCCTAACTTTCAGTTTGGTTCAGAAAGCACTGCGTTTTGGGGCCCTATGGGAATTGCAATTATCAGTGGATTAACATTCGCGACTTTTTTAACTCTTGTAGTAGTTCCGGTGCTGTACTCTGCATTTGATTCCCTCGCAAATAGATTAAGACCAAACGCGTAAAAATATTGTAACCTGAGAAATTAAGAGGGATGTTTATCGGATATGTCCGCTATGTTGAATAAACATCCCCTAATTCTGAGGCTGTCCAAAAAGGCTCAATTCTTTGAACTCAGCTTAAATAATTCAGGTTTTTCTCTTTAACTCACCCTAGATCCCTCTCTATCGAATAGAGAGGGATCTAATGTCTAAATTATTTAAGCTTGTTTATGTGTTAATTCACTTTTTGGACAGCCACTTCAAAAGGAGCCCTTTATTATGCCTCCTTTGATACCGGTACCTCGGTAGGGGACTTATAGATTCGACATTTATAACTCGAACTCAGGTTTACAGTATGAAAATTGTTACTAATGATTGGAAGTAGATTCAATTCAGGATGGTATCTCCCTGTCTGATTCTTTATTTTTAGAGTCCCACATAAAACCAATCCCATAGATTTGATTCAAAGAATACAGACTATATTTCTGGCGCTTGCAGCAATTTTAAACTGCGCCGTATTTTTCACACCACTTTACCGGCACACAATGAACGATCCTTCAGCATGGATCGGCGTTAGTTTTGCCATATTTTTGACTGGGGCAATGCTCATCAGCTTCGTGGCCATTTTTCTTTATGGCAACAGGCCTAATCAAATAAAATGGGTAAAAGCCGCTTCGTATCTGCAAATAGCCGCTCTGGCTATGGGGGTAGGGGTATTGTTTACTTTGGGTGGATTTGGCACCTATCTGTGGAGAGAGCTTGGCAGTGTCGGTTTACTCGTAATCTCGTTGGTACTGCTTTGGGCTTCAATCAGGTTTATCCGGAAGGATGAAGAACTGGTTAAGTCTATGGACCGGATTCGGTGAGAAGTCCTTCAAACCAGGAAGTACCAATCGGTAAAGTTGTAGCCCTGCTTATTGTAGGGTTGATAACATTTGGTATTGCCCCAATATTGGTGCGTTTCGCAACGGATATTGAACCGATTGCCCTTGCCTTATTAAGAACCGGGTTTTCAGTTCTTTTTCTACTTCCTTTCTGGCTGATTAAGGGCCAAAAGTTGGCTTATCTAAAACAACAGGGAGTAAAAATGTGGCTGATGGGCGCTGCCGGAGTATGTCTCGGGCTACACTTTTCTTTTTGGATTGCCTCCCTTCACTATACATCTGTAGCTTCTGCATCAGTATTGGTTACCATGCATCCCGTAATGCTCATTGTAGCTGAAAGCCTGATTTTTAAAAAGCGTTTTCGTCTGCTTGTTTGGATTGGTGTATTTATTTCGTTTACGGGTTCTGCACTTTTAGGACTGGCTGATGATGTAAGCCTGGAAGCTTTTCCTCAGGCGCTTTTAGGAAATGGGTTGGCATTTACGGCAGCTGTTATATTTGTAGCCTATTTTATGCTTGGCAGAAAAATCAGGCAGCATGCAGAATGGATCGATTATGTGTTTTACGTCTATGGTTATGCTGCAATCACTTGCGGTATACTCACTCTTATATGGGTGGGCGGGCTACCGGTCATTAGTTTTACGGCCCTGTTGGTTGGAATCGCGTTGGCAATCGGTCCTACAATTATTGGCCATGGATCTATGAATTATGCAGTTAAGTATGTGTCCCCGACATTATTATCAACTTTGATACTGTCTGAGGCTATTTTTGCAGCCATTGCCGCCTACTTTATTTTTAATGAAATGCCTTCTGTACTCTCAATAGGAGCTATGTTCGTTATATTGGCAGGAGTTACAATGACATGGATAAAAAGAGTGCAGCCACCAAAAAAGTAAACCTTAAAGTATTCTAACTTCGAACATGCTCATATAGGTGTTAATTTGGTGGATGCGAGCAATTAAGGTATTATGATAATTGCAGAGCATCGATTATTAACCAATTTTTTTTGAGTTGTAAACGAATTTATACGTAACAACGTTAAACTCATGACTTTACCAACGTTGTTTTTATTTTTTACGTTACCATTTGTGGCTTTTTGGTAACGGCTCAACAGGAACGAACCTGTACTATATGATACATGACAGATACAAATTTAAACGCTCAGTTCACTACAGAGAGATTGCAATAGTAGTTCTATTCTCATTTTTTCTCGGCTGTAGCCAATCTCAGGTAGAAGATTCCGTACCTGAAACAGATATCGAAGATGGTTTGGGTATATCCATTTTTGAACCTGTTGACCGTGATTTTGCCGATATAAAAAATCGGGGAGTTTTCAGGATGATTACTCAATATAGCTCCAATACCTATTTTCTAAATCAGGGAATTGAAGTAGGTTTTGAATATGAACTGATCAGAGAGTTTACACGAGAAAACGATCTGGCACTCGAAGTAGTAATTGTTGGACCTGATGAGAATCCATTTGATTTACTGAACAGTGGTCAAGGTGATGTGATTGCAGCTAACTATACAATTACACCTGAACGGAAGGAGCATGTGAAGTTTACCCGTCCCTACAATTTTGTTGATCAGTTGATTGTATTTTCTGCAGAATTAAATTTAATACCTAATACACTTGAAGAGTTGGCTGACTCACAAATTCCCGTTTCAGTACGCCGGAACAGTTCCTATTTCAGCACGTTGATGGAGCTGGTAGATCAGGGGTATGATTTAAATATTCAAATCATTCCGGATGAGCTCGATACTGAAGCAACACTGCTTGAAGTGGCTACCGGAGAACTGTTAGCTACTGTGGCAGATGATAATATGTTTGATGCAGCCAATCGGTATATGGATGGCCTTTTTGCAGGTCCCACAATTGCAGAACGTGATACTATTGCCTGGGCAATACGTAAAAACGCATCGGATCTGGAAACAAGAATGAATCGATTTTTATATAAGCATTTTCGAATTACCGGTAATAGAACTGAGCCAAGAAGATCTGCTTTTTTAAATATTTTGCAGAGAAGATACTTTCAGGAAAGTCAGCAAATTGCTCAGTACTACAATCCTGAATGGCAATATCAAAGTATTGGAACCATTTCCCCGTACGATGACATGATTCGCACAATTGCTGATTCTGCCGGACTTGACTGGTTACTCGTTACGGCTATGATTGCGCAGGAATCAGAATTTAACCCTAACAGTAAGAGTTGGATGGGTGCAGTGGGTTTAATGCAGATTATCCCCAGGTTCGTTACAACGGAATATGAGGCGCTGTACGACCCTGTGACAAATATCAAGGAGGGGACCCGTATTATAAAAGAGCATTTACAGCATTATGCGTATATGGACAGTACGAATCAGTGGGCATTTGCGCTTGCTACATATAATGCCGGTATGGGGCACGTTGCGGATGCAAGGCGTTTGGCAATTGATGCCAATAAAAACCCTAATGAGTGGGAGAACGTTGCTGAAGCACTCCTTAAACTCATGCAGAGGCGCTACAACCAAAATGCGAGGCATGGTTTTGCCCGCGGAATTGAGACTGTGCAGTACGTGAATGAAATAAAGAACAGATATCGTACGTACGAAGCGATTATGGCTCTTTCCGAGCGACATCAAAACAGGAACCTGTCAGAAAGAATGGATAGCAGGTTGGTTAACTGACTTTGAAAATTAGAAGTGTAAGGTCATCAAATTGATGACCCCGGGTAAACTCATTAACTTTCCTGATGATTTGATCCTGAATATATTGGGCTGATCTGTCCCTGTATTTGAGAATACACTCTTTTAACCTATCCTCACCAAACTCTTCATCTCCATCCGGATTTTGTGCTTCGTTAACCCCGTCGGTATAAAGTACAACGATATCATCTTTTTGTAGAGGAATATCAGTTTCGTGATAGGGTGTCATGGTTTGAAGGGCACCCAAAAGTAACCCGCCTTTATCCATCTCCTGAAATTGTGTGGAGTTTTTGGGTAGATGTAATGGGGGATTGTGCCCTGCATTTACATACCGGAATATTTTTTTATCCTTTAAAAATTTACCCCAAAAAAAGGTGATAAATTTATCACTTGGCGTATTTTTAAAAATCAGATTATTTATTCGTTCAGTTGCTGTTGCCAAAGTAATATCAACAGGAAGAAGTACATGCAACATAGACTGAAGGTTAGCCATGAGAAGTGCGGCAGGGTATCCTTTACCGGTAACATCTGCTATGGCAAATACATAGTTACTGTCCGGTGTTTGGGCAATATCAAAATAATCACCTCCAACCTGACTGGATGAAAGCGTTATAGCTGATAAATCAAGTCCATCTACAGCAGGGATAGGGTTTGGAAGTAATCCATCCTGTATAGCTTTAGCAATTGATAGTTCCTCTTCAATCCGCTCTTTTTCAATTCGTTCTTCGAGCAGATATGTTTTTTGAATTGAAATGATAGCAAGGTTTGAAAGAGATCTCAGAAAGTTAAAATCAGAGTCTGTGAATGGCTTATTGTTTGCGCGTTTTCCAACACCGATTACTGCAATTTTTTTGTTTTGAATAGATATTTCAATGAGGGCAGCAATGTCATTCTGTTTTAGTAATGGAAACGAATCAGCAAGATTTGTATTTACTTCTACCACATTTTCAGTCAATTCAAAGATTGATACAGCTGTACTATCTAAAATTGGATTTGACAAATTACTTGAGGCTAGAACCTCAACTGAATCGGTGTTTTTGTAAAGCAGAAAAAATGAACGGACAAATAGCTGCCCCAGTAAAGCGAATTTGAAAATCCTGGATATTTTCTCTCTGTCTACGAGTAGATTAAACTCTTTAGAAAGGTCAAAAAGCGTATTTAACTCGTGTATGCGATGATCCAGGTTTTGGTTTGTTGCTTTAAGCTCATCAAACATTTCTGAATTTGCAATCGCTGCAGAAGAAATAATCGACAGGCTTTCAATAAATTCGAGCTCCGATTGCTGTATAGGTTTATCAACAGCTTTTTTACTGATAAACAGATAACCAATGTGCCGGTTTACGGTTCGCAGGTTAAAGAATATACTTCCGTCCATATCCGATATCAGATTGGGCACATTATCCTGACACATGTCGTAAGTAACATGTGATTTACTTTTGTTTGTTTTGCTAAAGGCAAGATCAACAGTGTCGTTCTGTTCGAAATTAAAGGATCCCTTTATTTTACTGAGAGTATATAAACCGGTCTTATTGTCGAATAGGAGAATGCCGGCTTTGGGTACGAGTAGTTTACCCATGATAATCAAAAGAAGGTTTTGCAGAATAAAATCCTTACTTCGTGATTCCAGAAGCATTCGGGTGGTTTCAAGAACTGTTTTCAGCTCAAACCGGGAGTTGTTTTCTTCGGGATTGGTTGAGGAGGTCAAAATTTCAGGCCCTGTTTTTGCACATTTTCATTCTGTTTTTTTGTCCTTTTCTGGTGTATGAAACGCTGTCCATGAGGGACTGAATTAAGTATACACCCATACCGCCACGTTTTTTCTGTTCTATCTGTTTTTTGATATCAGGTGGCTCATAAGTTTTGAACTCGAATGTTTTACCTGTGTCAATCAAAAGAATACACAATTGAGAATCGCTGATTTTCAGGGTGATGTCAATCTCTTTAGATGTGTCATTTTGGTAGGCGTGCTTAATGATATTCGTAACCGCTTCATCAACTGCCAGGCGAATATCGGCAATCTGCTCTCCTTCAAATCCGCAGGATTCTGCATGCCCCGTAATAAAATCCCGTACCTCCGACAGGTTATGGGTGGAGGCAGAAATATTGATCTGATATGTGGTTATGCTATTCAAGAAAGACAATAGTTAGCTGTTAAAATTATCAATAGCATCAGATTCATCTTTCAAAATATCATACAAAGCGGGAAAGCCAAGCAGATCAAATACGTTGTATACTTTATCGCTCATATTGGTAAGCTTAATATCTCCCCCATCAGCCCGAACATCCTCGATGTAGGCCATAAATACTCCTAAACCTGCACTAGCTATATACTCGAGCTCAGCGCAGTTTACAATTATGTTACACTTCTTCTGGTTGATCAGATCTTTGAGTGCATCTTCAAGCTGTGAGGCTGTATGTGCATCAAGTTCCCCATGTAAATCTATGACACTATATCCACTGCGGGTTCTGTGATTTATGCTGAAGTTTTTCATTACGGTACATTGTTATTAGTAATCAAACGATCTGTTCAATATAGAACTAAGAATGGAAGTGGAAAAGAAAATTACGAGGGAGGGCGAAAGAAGTTTCAAAAAATAGGAGGGAAAAAAATAAGGCATCACACGTATCCGGTGTGATGCCCTGACTATTCATCAAGAGAGACGCTACTTGAGCGCATTTGAAAGTACCAAAAAAGCACACTAATGCACAACAAAATTCGCATAAGTTTCTATTTCAGTGCAATTTAGGTAATTAGAAGTAGGTGTTTATAACTACGTGTTAATCACTTGTCATGGCGCCTGATTCAATTGGGGCTCCTGCTCTGGATACCCAAGACTGTGCATTATACTCTTCTTCCAGCTTATTTTTCAGTGTATTAGCCATATCAGCTGAATCAAACTGTCCAATTCGCACCCGAAACCAAAGATCACCGATGTCGCTGTTTCCATATTCTACTACAAAAGAGCGATCGTACCCACGTTCTTTCCATTGACTTGCCTGGCTTTCAGCTTTTGATTGGGATCTCCATGCTTCAACCTGAACCACGTAATCACCATTTTCGGAGTATTGAATATCCGGTTCTGCTTCAGCCGCTACGATACTTTCTGCCTGAGCCTGGGCAATACTGTCCTGACGTATTTCAGCCATCTGAGCTTCATAAACCTGTTCAAGAGAGTCTTGAACCGCCTGTTGGTCATATTCGATTTCTTGTTCTGTCTGTCCGCAAGCCTGTATCAAGAATAGGCCGATTAGAGATATGCCGATGTAGCTAAATAAATTTTTCATAAAATAGAGAGTTTAAATAATGATGGACCTGAGCTATAATTAAAGCTAAAATAAAAAAGTTAATTGATTAAACCTTCTTTTATAAAAATCAGTTATAAAACAAGCCCTCAGTTTTTTAGATAGAGAAAAATTTGCTTATTTTATATAGACTGAATTTAAATAAGGATTCGTTGCTGCTCTTGCTACTAACAGTTTATTGATTATAAAGATGTTACTTGAAGTAAAAAATGTCGTCAAACAATTTGAAAAAGGCAATCCTGTTGTCAAAGAAGCTTCATTCAGTGTTGGCAGGGATGAAATATTTGCTCTTCTGGGTCCAAGCGGGTGCGGAAAAACAACTACTTTAAGATTGATTTCCGGATTTGAACAGCTAGACAGCGGTGAAGTTTACCTCAATAAAAATCTGCTTTCATCAACCCGTACGCATATTTCTCCTCAAAAAAGAGGAATTGGTTTCGTTTTTCAGGATTATGCTCTATTCCCCCATATGTCGGCACTTGATAATGTGGCATTTGGATTACGAAATTTACCGAAACATAAGCGTAAAGTTTTTGCCGAAGAGGTGTTATGCCGAACCGGAATGGGTGACTTTAAAGATAGAAGCCCAATGGACGGCACAAAGAGGTGAAGACGTTTGCCGCCGCCTGA
>PWFZ01000093.1 GCA_003555185.1 Balneolaceae bacterium
AGCGGTTAGCGGTTAGCGGTTAGCGGTTAGCGGAAGATTGTGATTATCATACTTTTTCCAATTTTTTGAGGAAAAAAGTATATTGGATTTTATTAAGAAGATAGCGCCATTATTAAATAACTCATGGTTATGGAATACAAAAAGGAAAGAAGTTGATTAGCAATTTAGTTTATTAGGGAGTGGGTAGATATTAATATTGTCCCTTTTTAACTCAGTTAAATCCATAACATTCAGTACTGCAGACAATCCCGGGGATCGCAATATGAATTGATCGATCATCTGATAACTGCATTGGATTGTAATTATATCCATGACGACGAGTACAGACAATTTATAGATCAACTCGAGGAATGTATCAAAATGACAAACGGCTACATTGCGTATCTAAATCGCAAAAAATCAGATTATAATATAAAAGAGGGCCCAATCGATTATAATCCAACAGGGTTAGAATCCGGACATCCCTAATTCCCTTATAAACCAATCAACTAATTACCTTGGGAAGTTGATTACTTAATTAGAAATTTAGTTTATTAGGGAGTGGGCTAATTCCCTAATTCTCTAATTCCCTTATAAACCAATCAACCAATTACCTTGACTTACGAATTTAACGGCTACAAACCAGTTATCCACGAAAGTGCCTATGTTCACCCTACAGCTACTGTGACCGGTAATGTGATTATTGGGAAAGATGTGTATATCGGTCCGGGTGCTGCAATTCGGGGTGATTGGGGAAAGATTGTAATCGAAGATGGATGCAATGTTCAGGAGAATTGTACGATCCATATGTTTCCGGGTGTCACCGTTACGCTGAAAGAGTCGGCTCATATCGGACACGGCGCAATTATTCATGGATCAACCATTGGTAAAAACTGTCTCGTTGGGATGAATGCCGTGGTGATGGATCGCGTAACTGTGGGTGATGAGTGTATCATTGGAGCGCTCTGTTTTGTGCCCGAAGGAATGGATATCCCAAACCGGAAAGTGGTTGTTGGAAATCCCGCAAAGATCGTAAAAGATGTCAGTGATGAAATGATCGGGTGGAAAACTGAAGGAACCGGCTGGTATCAGCGACTGCCACAGCAGCTTCATGAAACCCTGAAAGAGTGCGAACCGCTAAGGGAAGTGCCGGCTGACCGGGTGGATCAGGATGGAGATTATGAAACCTGGGGGAAGAGAGACCCATGAGGTTTAAAAAACCTCACGGGTCTTCCCAAATGTGGATGGCGCAAGAATCCTCTTGTGCCTTTAGTTATCATCTATCAATTAGTTTGTCATTCCATCAATAAAAGGTTAGTTCCAATTGCCAGGAGCACAAGTGGATACTTCGCTATTTCAGTAGTGTAATATCTCCCCTCGAGGGGAGATCATAATCATTGTTTAGATGATTATGTGAGGGGTGTACTTAAGGATCGTTAAAAGTCACAAATAATTAATTGGATCGAAGAGACACCCTCCCCCGCCATACGGCGGGGCTAAACGCTCACGTTAACTCCCCTCAAGTGGAGATCTCCACCCAAATACTTGCGCTATTTCAGCCTTGTTGTGGAAAGCTAATTTCAGCCCCAAAATAGACCCAGACACTTGCGCTATTTTATGAATGAAATATTTCCCCCGGAATTCTTCTTCCTGACTTCTGAGTACAGATTTCCTATATTCAAGAAAATTAATTCCAATCTACCATACATAAAGCAATGCAAGTAACCTCCTATTCTCAGGGAAAGTGGATCAAGAAAGGCACAGAAACAGATCTAATTAGCGCCGTGACAGAAAAGCCGGTTGCCAAAATGGTTGAGGCAGATCTGGATTATAAAGCCATGTGTGAATATGCACGCAACGTGGGTGGGCCAAAACTCCGTGAACTATCCATTCATCAAAGGGCGTTTAAAATTAAATTTTTAGCTCAGTATCTGATTGAGCGAAAGGAGGAATTCTACAAATTATCGACCCATACCGGTGCAACACGCCGCGATTCCTGGATTGATATCGAAGGTGGAATCGGCACTATGTTTACTCTTTCGAGCAAGTCGCGTCAGGAGCTGTCTGATTTACCTTTCCATGTGGAAGGTGGAGTTCAGCGGTTATCACGCGGGGGCACCTTTGTGGGTCAGCACATCTGCGTTCCCAAGCATGGATTAGGGCTTCAAATCAACGCTTTTAATTTTCCGGTTTGGGGAATGCTTGAAAAACTGGCACCGAGTATTATTGCAGGAATGCCGTGCATCATCAAATCCTCTCCGGTTGGCATGTATTTATCTCATGCTGTTTTCGAAAAAATGATTGAGTCAGAAATTTTACCTGAGGGATCGATTCAATTCATCGCGGCCGATGTTCCCGGAGATATTTTTGATCATTTAATTAGCCAGGATGTGGTTTCTTTTACCGGATCAGCAGCTACCGGTAAAAAGCTAAAAGCCCATCCCAATATTATTGAGAACAGTATCCCCTTCAATTTGGAAGCGGATTCGCTGAACTGCTCTATTCTCGGGGACGATGTAACACCAGACATGGAAGAGTTTGATCTGTTTATCAGGGAAGTCAGTAATGAAATGGTGGTTAAAACGGGGCAAAAATGTACCGCTATTCGCCGTACCATTGTGCCAAAGAAGTTAGCTGATGATGTGATTGAAGCGCTAAAGAAACGACTATCAAAAAATACGATTGGGAACCCTTCTGAGGAAGATACAAGAATGGGTCCGCTTGCGAGCTCGCTGCAGAATGAACGATTTGGCAAACAACTCGCCCAGCTTGCCGACATGACCGATACCGTCTACGCGGGAGAAAACGGGAAATTGAATGGCGCTTATACCGATTCCAGAGTTCTGCTATGCCATAAACCAATGGAAGTTGACGGCATTCATACCATCGAAGCATTTGGCCCTATGACAACCATTATGCCCTACTCCGATGCGGATGAAGCCATCGCCATTGCGAATAAATCAGATGGTTCACTGGTAGGTTCTCTGTTTACGGCTGATGATTCTATCGCCCGAAAAATTACGCTTGGCTGTGCTCCTTATCACGGACGCTTTATGGTAATCAATCGTCATTCAGCGAAAGAATCTACCGGACACGGGTCACCCATGCCGCATATGGTTCATGGCGGGCCCGGACGCGCCGGTGGAGGCGAGGAACTGGGTGGGGCAAGATCAGTGCTCCATAATATGCAGCGGGTCGCTCTGCAGGGATCTCCCACCACGCTGATGAATATTGTTAATCAGCACATTAAAGGAGCTGACACAAAAGAGTCGGACATCCACCCGTTTAAAAAATATTTCGAAGAAGTTGAGATAGGCGAAGCGTTAACCACTCACCGCAGAACCGTAACCGAAGCCGATATCGTAAATTTCGGCGGGTTGAGCGGAGATCATTTTTATGCCCACTTTGATGAAGTAGCCGCAAAAGATTCGCTGTTCGGCAAACGAATTGCCCATGGATATTTTGTCCTGTCTGCCGCTGCAGGAATGTTTGTACATCCATCACCCGGACCCGTTCTGTTAAACTACGGACTTGAGGATCTGCGGTTTATTGCTCCCGTTGCCCCCGGAGATACCATCCAGGCAAAACTGATTGCACGAAGAAAAACCGTCCGCCAAAAACGTACGACGGATAAATTTCCTTACGGCATGGTTTGGTGGGACGTGGAAGTGATCAACCAGGAAGATGTGCTTGTGGCTGAGTATACGATTCTTACGCTGGTGAAGCGGAAAAAGGGATTAGAGATTGATGAAGATTAGAAGGTGGTGATGGCAGAAATTAATACATTACCGGATTACTGATAAAATTTCCTCCTGTAACCACGTAAACTGAATCCGGTTGTTCATCAGAATTCTCCATCTCATTTTTATTAATGGCAAATGAATAATACTCTACGCAACCGAAACAGCCTTCTACGGGATTATAATCAGCCGACTCTGCCTGAAAGTTCACTGTCCATCTCCAATCTTCTCTTAACTTAAGTTCAAATTCACCATTCGATAAGATTTTATCATCAGCAGACTTAATCTCAAAAATAACCTCAAGTGTACCATCTGTTTTTGTAGAAAAGTTAGTTGATATGAAATCATCTTGATCATTTAAACGAATCAAATATCTTCCATCAAATGCTTCTAATGATATGTTGTTTTGATTAAGAAATTCCGACGGTGCTAAACTGAATCTAACTTCTGCTTCTTTATCAAGCCCAAATAGTGAACACCCATATAAAGCTAAACAGGATATTACTAATAAGATGTTTATGATTTTCACAGACTTTCAGTTGTTTAAAATGAATTCACTACCAAACTATAAAAAAACAGCTTAATTAATAATTAAGCTTTGAGATTTCATTTTGTTGAAATGATAAATCAATCACACTGCCGGCCATTTCAAAATTCAGAATTCTCTCCTTTCTTATCACACTACATAAATTTAACTTCCTGTACAAGAGTCTACCAAACACGAATTAAATTATCTTCAGACATGCCACAAAATGGATCTGTTACCCATACCATTAACGACGATATTTCAACTATCGAATTTTTTCATCCTAAAGGAAACTCCCTTCCCGGAAAACTTTTAGGCGAACTCACAAATGCAATTAAAGAAGCTTCTGCAAGCGAAGATTCTAAGGTGATTGTGATTCGCAGTCAGGGAGATGGAGCCTTCTGTGCCGGTGCTTCTTTTGATGAGTTACTCTCCATTTCAGACCTCGAAGAGGGCAAATCATTTTTCATGGGGTTTGCGAACGTGTTAAACGCAATGCGCACATCCACCAAGTTTATTATCGCACGAATTCAGGGGAAAGTTGTAGGTGGTGGAGTCGGTATTGCAGCCTGTGCAGATTATACCTTTGCACATACTTCTGCATCCGTAAAGTTAAGCGAACTTGCCGTTGGAATCGGGCCGTTTGTTGTAGGTCCAGCTGTTGGCAGAAAAATAGGTGTCGGTCCTTTCACCACAATGTCTGTTGATGCACGATCATGGTACGATGCAAAATGGGCAGAAACCAACAATCTCTATAGTCAGGTTTTAGGGTCTGTTGAGGAAATAGATAAGGCGATCGCAAAACTTGCCGGAGAACTGGCGTTAAGTAATCCCCACGCCATGAAAGAGCTTCGTGAAATTCAGTGGCATGGAACAGGTCACTGGGGAGCGACACTTGAACAACGAGCAGAAATTAGCGGACGTTTAATTTTGTCTGAATTCTCCAAAAAGTTTATCGAGAAGTTTAAAGAAAAGGCTTAGTCTCAACTTATGAGCCGGACACCTACTTTGTCCGGCTTATTCCACAGCTCTCACGGATGATTAATTGCGGCTCAAGATTAATCTGTTTTTTTTCTGATTCCCCACCTTCTATCTGATCTATCAGAATTTTAGCGGCTCTTTTTCCTTTATTATAAATAGGCTGCTGAATGGTGGTTAGAGGCGGAGAAGTGTACTCCGAAAAGTTAAGGTTATCAAAACCAACAAAAGCATAATCATCGGGAACAGTTTTCCCATTGTCCTTCACTGCAAGCAACGCACCCATAGCCAGTGTATCACTCACACAAAACACAGCACTTAAATCTGCGTTGTTTTTGATCCAGTTATCCATTGAGTTATATCCATCCTTAAACTGGTAATCTACAACACTCATATTCCTTTCGTCGAACTCCAATCCTGCCTCCTTCAGCGCATCCCGGTAACCATTCAGCCGATCAATGGATTCTTTCATTTCAAGACTTGCTATGATAATTCCAATCTTTTGATGGCCGGCTTTTATCAAATGCTCTGTAGCCATTTTCCCGCCCAGATAATTGTCTACATCAACCGAGCTGATTCTCTTTTTTTTGGGGATATGTCCTACAAGCACTATGGGGATATCTTTTTCAAACAGCTCCTCTCCCACTAAATCTGTTACCTCCTGGGTCAGCAAAATATAGCCATCAAGCCGTCTCTCATTTAAAATAAAATTATGCAGATCTTCTTTTTTTGAACCGGATACATACGATAGTGAAGCAAAATATCCGCGCTCGATACACTCCTCAAAAATACCTAAATGAATTTGTGTCCAAAATGCGCTACCCAGTGCTTCATCACCACTTTTAGTTACTAAAACACCAATTTCATGTGCACGGTTTGTAGCCAGGCTGCGTGCAACAGAGTTTGGTTTATAGTTGTATTTTTCAACAACCTCCATTACCCGGGCTCTTGCATCACTGCTAACATTGGGATGATTATTTAGGACCCTCGATACCACAGACCGTGATACATGAGCAAGTTTAGCAACTTTATCGATGTTTAAATTCTCCATTTCAACCCTTTTAAATATCTGATCAGAAAGATTCTTTAAAGAAAAACAGAACGAATGTGATCTAACAAGATAAATGAAAAATACAATACAATAGAGTTAAATAAACTCAGGAGATAATGTTTCAAGCTTTTGCCACATAAAAGCTGCTGCACCTAAAATAGCTGCATTCTTTTTGCTCATTTCGGATAGCTTAATTTCAACGGTGCCTTTGTAAATGTTGATGAGCGCCAAGTCCATATATTTCTTTGTAGGCTGTAAAATTAGCTCACCCGATTTTGCCAGGCCTCCGGAAAGAATAATCAGTTCCGGATTTAGCAGAGCTACCGTATCAGCAAGTTTATTTCCTAAAATTTTACCGGTCCTGTCGAATGCCTCCAAAGCCAAAGGGTCACCATCCCGGGCAGCCTCCGTGATAGCTATCGGCGTGATGTCATTTTCCAGATTTCTGAACCTGCTATCAATTTTGGTTGAAGCAAGAAGTTCATAAACAGTCTTTAAAATTCCGGGGGCTGACGCGTACGTCTCAAGACACCCCTCCTTTCCACAAGAGCAGGACCTGCCGTTATCCACAGCTACAGTGTGACCCAGCTCACCCGCATGGCCGTTAACACCCGTCAGCAGTTCTTCATTTACTACAATTCCACTGCCCAACCCTGTACCTAACGTAACAGAAATGAAGTTTTTCGCTCCCTGAGCAATGCCAAACATCATTTCACCCACTGCGGCGGCATTTGCATCATTCGAAATCGCAACGGGTAGCTCTGTATAAGAGTGAATAAAACTGGCCACAGGTATTTTATCAGGCCAGTCCAGATTCGATGCCGATTCTATTTCACCGGATATATAATTTGCTGCAGGAGCCCCCAAACCAATCCCCCTTATCACTAAAGGCTTGGGGATTTCTTTTTTTAGAAGGGCAATCCGGTCACATAAATTTTCAAAAAAATCTTTACACGGGAGAGATGTATCCGTTCTGATAGAGTCATCTACCAGCAGTTCACCTTTCTTGTTAACCAATCCAAATTTTGTGTAGGTCCCTCCTAAGTCGACACCGGCAATAACATCCATCTTTATTAATGTCTTCTACGTTCAAATTTTCAGATGGACGATTCACTTATATGAAACTCCATTTTTGAGCAGCCTTAAAATCATCAATTATATGTTAATTGCAAATTATCAAATAGTGAATTCCTGAATATGGAACCGTTTCCACCTGCTCTAAAGTGTTTAAAGTTGTATATTTATACTCATTCTTTCTTACGCAGAAAAACTTATAATTACCTAAATAGATGGACGACTTGAAAGCAAAGATCGAGCAAATTGATTCAAGACTGAGCTACTTCGAAAAGATTCCTACTGTAATTTATAATGAAAATTTAGAAGCATCCAGGGCTATAGCTAATGAAATTACTGATCTGATTAGAAAGAAAAATGATCAAAACAAAAAAACCGTTCTGGGCCTGGCTACGGGATCCACACCAGTAAAAGTGTATGAAGAGCTTATTCGAATTCATCGGGAAGATGGGCTAAGTTTTAAAAATGTCATCACTTTTAACTTAGATGAGTATTACCCCATTGAGCCGAACTCCCTGCAAAGCTACGTTCGGTTTATGAACGAACATCTGTTTGATCATCTCGACATTCCTGAAGATCAGATTCATATTCCGGACGGAACGGTTTCTGAAAAAGAAGTCCACAAATTTTGCGAGGAGTATGAGGAAAAAATCAAACAAGCCGGCGGGCTCGATATTCAACTGTTAGGAATTGGCCGAACCGGGCATATCGGGTTCAACGAGCCGGGATCACGACCTGATTCTTTAACACGGTTAATTACCCTCGATAAAGTTACGCGTAAGGATGCAGCAAGTGACTTCTTTGGCGAAGAATATGTGCCACGACGTGCCATCACAATGGGAGTAGGTACCATCATGAATGCCAAGCGCATATTTTTAATGGCCTGGGGAGAAGGCAAAGCTCCAATCATTCAGCAATCGGTTGAGGGTGATATCAAAGAAAGTATTCCTGCCACCTATTTACAGAATCATCCCAATACATGTGTTGTGCTTGATGAAGCTGCTTCTGCAATGCTGACCAAAGTAAATACTCCCTGGCTATTATCTTCATGCGACTGGGATAATGCCCTTATTCGAAAAGCGGTTGTTTGGCTGTGTCAAAAACTGGATAAGCCCATTCTTAAGTTAACCGACGAGAATTATAACGAAAATGGCATGGCGGATCTCATTGCTACACGAGCACCGGCATATGACATCAACATAAAAGTATTCAACGAACTGCAACATACCATAACCGGATGGCCGGGCGGAAAACCAAAAGCTGACGATACCAGCCGGCCGGAGAGAGCCACTCCTTTTCCTAAACGATCTCTGATTTTTAGCCCGCACCCGGATGATGACGTTATTTCCATGGGAGGTACACTAATCCGACTGGTTGAACACGGACATGATGTGCATGTGGCCTATCAGACATCAGGAAATATCGCGGTCTTTGATGATGATGTAGTTCGGTTTGCAGACTTTGTGACCGATTACACGGAAGCATTCGGAATGCAGGAAGATAAGGCTGACAAACTGTTTCGGGATATTGACAAATACCTGAAAGAAAAAGCTCCCGGCCAGGTTGATTCAGACGAAATTAAGCAGATTAAAGGGTTAATCCGCCGCGGTGAGGCAAAAGCTGCCGGACGCTACTGTGGAGTGAAGGATGAGAACATGCACTTCATGGATATGCCTTTCTATGAAACGGGTCGTGTTAAGAAGAAACCGCTATCTGATGAAGATGTTCAAATTACAGTTGACCTGTTGAACAAAATCAAACCGCACCAAATTTACGCCGCAGGTGACCTGTCAGATCCGCACGGCACCCATCGGGTTTGCCTGAAGGCCATCATGGAAGCTTTGGAAATCTGCAAAAATGAAGAGTGGGCAAAAGATTGTTATGTATGGCTTTACAGAGGTGCATGGCAGGAATGGGATGTCAACGAAATTGAGATGGCCGTCCCGCTCAGCCCTATTGAACTTACCCGAAAACGAAGAGCGATCTTTAAGCACCAGTCACAAAAAGATCGCCCCCTCTTTCCCGGATCAGATACCCGCGAGTTCTGGCAGCGATCAGAAGACCGAAACCGGGGAACTGCCGAAGCCTATGATGATTTAGGCCTTGCGGAATACGAAGCCATTGAAGGATTCGTCAGGTATCATTTTTAGTAGCTCTCCCCTCGAGGGGAGACAGCGAACATCGTTCAGATGTTCGCTATGCTCCGGATGGAGCATTATTTTTATTGATATCAGAGGCCCTCTCAACCTAACCTGCCCCGGATGGGGCAGTATCTACAAGGGATGTCACAACATCCTGGTGATCAGTCTTGAGCTGGTTAAGATACCGCTCCATCCGGTGCGGTTTCATAAGGGTGAAAAACCTGAGATGGGATAGTTTCGCGAAGGAGAGGACTTAGCGTTTCTCAAACTTTTCTTCAGTTTCACAACCCCGACAGAACACCCTCACAAAATCATCTTTACGATGATTTTGATCTCCCCTCCCCGAGGTATCGGGACGCAAGCGCAGGGGAGATATTTGAAAGATCTTTTTCCTTACTTTTAAAAAGGAACTCCGCGTAACAGTTCTTATATTTAGGACATAAAAGAAAAATGCTAATAAATAAAAGCTGTTTACCATGTCTAACGCCTATTTTAATATACAGGAGCCAGTAAACGAACCCTATCTTGGCTATGCGCCGGGATCAGAAGAGCGCAAAGCACTTAAAGAGGTACTGAAAGAACTACAATCGGAAGAGATTGATATACACGCCATTATTAATGGCAAAGAGGTAAAAACGGATCGAACCGAAGAGATTTCTATGCCTCATAAACACGGCCACAAACTTGGAACCGTGCATCTCTGTGGTGAAAAAGAAGTAAGTCAGGCTATTGAGGGTGCCCTTGAAGCACGAAAAGAATGGGCTGAAATGCCATGGGAAGAACGCGTTGCGATTTTCCTGAAAGCAGCCGACATCATCACAGGCCCAAAACGATTTTTAATGAACGCCACAACAATGATGGCGCAATCAAAAACACCACAGCAGTCAGAAATTGAAGCCGTTGGCGAACTTGCTGATTTCTTCCGTTTTAACGCCTGGTATCTGACACGAATTTATGAAGATCAGCCGTACTCTCCTGATGGAATGTGGAACCGAATGGAATACCGTCCGCTCGAAGGATTCGTATTTGCTGTAACTCCATTCAACTTTACAGCGATTGCAGCTAACCTTCCTGCAGCTCCCGTAATGTGTGGAAATGTTGCTATATGGAAACCATCAACAGAATCTGTTTACTCCAGCTGGTTTGTGATGCAGGTACTGAAAGAAGCCGGTCTTCCTGATGGTGTGATTCAGTTTCTGCCGGGCGAAGGTGCAGATGTTGGCGATCCCGTTATAGATAATGAGAACCTTGCCGGACTTCACTTTACAGGATCAACGGCAACGTTTAACCATCTTTGGAAAGCGATTGGCAACAACATCGATAAGTATAAAACCTATCCGCGAATTGTTGGAGAGACCGGAGGAAAAGACTTCATTTTTGCTCATAATACAGCAGATGTGGATCGTCTCGTGATTTCTTCAGTACGCGGCGCTTACGAGTATCAGGGGCAAAAATGCTCTGCAGCATCACGAATGTATGTACCCAAATCCATTTGGGGAGATTTCAAAGGGAAGCTTACTAAGGAAGTCAATAAAATAACTGTAGGTGAAGTGGAAGACTTCTCCCACTTTATGGGTGCCGTAATAAGCCGCAAGGCGTTCGATAAAATCACCGGCTATATAGACTTTGCTAAAAATGCCAAAGACGCTGAAATTATTGCCGGTGGCGAGTACGATGACAGTAAAGGTTATTTTGTTCAACCAACAGTTATCGTCACTTCCG
>PWFZ01000414.1 GCA_003555185.1 Balneolaceae bacterium
ATTACCTTCGTGTAAATGCTTACGGGCAGGTCCTTGACAGTTATGACGGCGGTAGTTTGAACGAGGCCCCAGTCAAAGGGGAGGACTTAATTACCACTCTTGATGCTGATCTTCAGGAATTAGCTGAAGAACTAATGCTAAACAAAACGGGCGGACTTGTTGCCATGGATCCGAATACAGGAGAAATCCTGAGTTTGGTAAGTGCTCCGCAGTATGATTTACGCAAATTATCAGGAAGAATAGACAACGAGTATTGGCAATCTGTAAATGAGGATTCCCTAAAACCCCTATTCAATCGTGCCATTTCTACCCTCCAACCGCCGGGATCAACCTTTAAGCCGTTTATGGGTCTATTTGGCCTCAACAGCGGGTTAATTACTGAAAATACAGAAATTTATAATCCGGGCTATTACAGAAGAGGTCGACAATATAGAGATCTTGCCGATCCCGGAGATTACGACTTAAAAAAAGCACTTACAAAATCGAGTAACACTTATTTCTTCTGGATGATGGATCAAATTGCATCAAACGGACAATTGAACAGCTGGTCTGAAAAGATGAAAGACTTTGGTATGGGTGTTAGAAACAATTTGGATCTCCCATTTGAACGTGATGGCATTATACCTGACAGTACCTATATGAACCGAACTTTCGCAGGACGGTATTGGGGAGTAGGAGATTTAATGAGTTTAGGTGTGGGTCAGGGTACGGTTTCTGTATCTCCACTACAAATGGCTGTAGCTGTTTCAAGTATTGCTAACGGAGGTTACAAAGTTCAGCCCCACTTGGTTTCGGCAATTCGTAGTAGTGATAACTCTATCAGTTATACAAATCCCGAAAGAAAAAAAATTGACTGGGTATCATCAAATCACCTAAGGATTGTTCAGGAAGGGATGAGAGGTGTAACGATTGACGGAAGTGGACGATTTTATGCGAATCTTGACAATTTGGATATAGCAGTAGCCGGAAAAACAGGGACGTCCCAAAACCCACATGGGGCTAATCATGGCTGGTTCATAGCTTATGCACCTTATGATAATCCCACAATCGCGATTGCTGTTCTTATAGAAAATGCAGGTTATGGTTCTATTTCTGCCGCACCTATAGCGGCTCTGTTAATAGAACAATATATCCAGGGTGAGATTACCAGACAGCATGTTAAAAACTATGTGTTAAACTTTACACCACGTGTGCATGTCTCGGAGGACTCAGAATGATGTTAAACTTTAAGGACTTTAGCTGGTCGGTACTTTTGGCTTGGGGTGCACTCTCCGTTGTAGGTCTATTCGCAATATACAGCGCAACTCAGGGGCCTGTAGCTCAATTCCTTCCCGCTTATATTCAGGGAAACTTTGATCGCCAGCTTATTTGGATTGGAATTTCATTGGCAGCATTGATTGCCATTCAGTTTATTACACCCAGAACGTTTCAGGCAGTCTCTTATATTTTCTATGCAGTTTGTCTTATTTTAGCCATAGTCACCATTTTTTCCGGCGTAGAAGTCGGTGGAGGGCGCCGATGGTTATCTATTTTCGGATTACGTCTTCAGGTTAGTGAATTCCTTAAACTTGCCACGCTACTCGCAGTAGCTAATTATTTAACCCATCGGCGAGACATTTCTGTAGACAACCTTAAAACTGCACTTATAACCGTTTTGATAATCCTCGTGCCGGTGGTTATCATAATGATGCAAAATGATACAGGTACAGCACTTGTACTACTAACCCTGATTCCTGTTGTTCTTTTTTGGTCAGGGCTATCCTACGGCATATCACTACTTATAATATCACCGGCGATCATAGGCTATTTTTCCGTTATCGGTTTGGTCTATGGTATTGTGGCAATGATTGTTATTACCGTTACCATTTTTCTAATTCAAAATCGAAATTGGCTAAGTCTTTCTTCTCTTGTATTGGGAATTGTTGTAATTATTGGTACAGAGGTAGCACTCCATCAGGTTCTGCAGCCTCATCAGCGGGCCAGGGTTGAGGCATTTGTCAACCCTACACTTGACCCTCATGGAGCAGGCTGGAACGTACTGCAGGCTAAGACAGCTATCGGATCTGGTGGATTCCAGGGAGCAGGATTTATGGAGGGTACACAAACACAATTACGCTTTCTACCTGAACAGTGGACAGACTTCATTTACTGCGTAATCGGTGAAGAGTTTGGATTTTTGGGTGCAGGCTTTGTCTTATTACTATATGCTTTTCTTTTCTTAAAACTTCTAACCATGGCAAGTCTGCATAAACCCCCGTTTGCACAGCTGGTCATTGTCAGTGTAACCTTTCTCTATTTTACCCACTTTATTGTAAATATAGGGAGTGCTACGGCCGTTTTACCCATTATGGGAGTCCCTCTCCCCTTTGTCAGTTATGGAGGATCAGCATTCTTAGCGAATACGATTATGCTTGCAATCTGTTTAAACCTTGATCTCTATAAACGATCATTTAGTATCTACCGGTGATGTGTACACCTTTTCTGTTCGGAGTTTAAAACTACGTCTATGATGTTTAGTAACCCCATAGCTATCTAACCCTTTAAAATGTGATTTCGTTGGATAGCCTACATTTTGTTTCCATCCAAAATAAGGGAATTTTTCGTGCAGCTCCCGCATAATATTATCTCTGTAAACTTTCGCGAGAATTGAAGCTGCCGCTATAGATGCGGATTTATCATCCCCTTTTATGATACACCTGTGTGGAATTAGTGTCGTTCCAAACCGATTACCATCCACAAGCAGATAGTCCGGCTCCGCGGTTGACTGGTCTGCGCATTTTAGCATTGCTTTAATGGACGCATTTAAAATATTAATGGAATCAATTTCCTGGGGGGTACATTTTTGAACCGACCAAAACACAGCCTCTTCCTTTATAATTTCTGCAAATTCTTCTCGATCCTCCTTTTTAATTTTTTTACTGTCTCGTACATCAAACGGCAAACTGGATCCGGGTTTTAGAATGACTCCTGCTGCCACAACCGGACCGGAAAGACATCCCCTTCCAACCTCATCCAGACCCATAATTCGGCGGTAGCCTTCCTTCCAAAGTATTTCCTCAAAATGGTATTTATTATCCATGTAATATCTTTTGTTACTGATAATTCTAATCGAATATCCAATGAAGAATGTAAACACTCATTATATTAAATTCAGTACTAATCGTGCAATGATTTAGGGACCGACATGGTTATTTAAGAAGAATTCACCAATCAAATTTATAAGAAATTATGCATTTCAAATATGTAGAGTGGAACGACAGCTTAAATAACAAAAGTGGAAAAACTCCTTTCGAAACAATGTTTGATCTGTTTCAGGAATTGTTGACAATTTCGGGCGGCGATGTTTCTCAGGCATTACGATGGCTGAATGATATTGACAATGAATACAAAATAACTGATCAATTTGAAGATGGATTCGGATTGGGCGATTTCATCGATGAAATGAAAGAGCGAGGCTATATCAAATTTGATCAAGAACAATCTCTAATGATTCCTACATCCAAAACGAATCGTAGCATTCGAAAAAAATCGTTGGAAGAGATTTTCAATCAACTTAAAAAGGGTGGAAGAGGCCAGCATAAAACGGTTCATACGGGCCGCGGCCTCGAAAGGCAACCTGAGACACAAAGCTGGAAGCTGGGCGACGACATCAGTCAAATAGACAGCGTAGGAACCATGATGAATATGTTACGCCACAGTTCTCTCGATCAATTTAATTTGCGGGAGTCCGATTTGGAAGTGTATAACACAGACCATTTCACATCAGCGTCTACCGTTCTGCTTATTGATGTGAGTCATTCTATGATTTTATACGGTGAAGATCGGATAACACCTGCAAAGAAAGTAGCCATGGCACTATCTGAATTAATCATGGATAATTTCGAGAAGGATTCATTGGATATCGTAGCTTTTGGAAATGAGGCCTGGGAAATTGAAGTGAAAGATCTCCCCTATCTGCAGGTCGGTCCTTACCATACCAATACATTGCAAGCACTGCAGATGGCGCGTTATATTTTACAGCGAAAGAAATTTTCAAATAAGCAGATTTTTATGATCACAGATGGTAAGCCATCCGCAATGCTTGATCAGGGCAGGCTCTATAAAAACAGTATGGGTCTGGACAGGAAAATTGTAAATAAAGTACTGGATGAAGCTGTAAAATGCCGCCGTGAAGAGATTGACATAACAACATTTATGATTGCAAGAGATCCTTATCTGCAAAACTTCGTGAGGGAACTTACGGATGCAAATAAAGGAAGGGCATATTATTCATCTCTTGATGAGCTTGGAGGGTACATTTTTGAAGATTATGTACGTAACCGCAAAAAAAATGTGAGATAAAAAAAAGGCAGCTCATTATTAATAAGCTGCCTTTTTTAATATTCCTATCTATTTAGATTTCAAGATGAGACATCACGGCATCAGTAATATCGTACTCACGCTGTACTTCTTCACTTACATAAAGAATGATTACATCACCCTGAGAAGTCGTGGTATTCAAAACATAATCCAATCCTTTACTTTCAGATACTGCATTAATACCTGATTGAATTTGATCCAGTAGCGGAGACATTAATTCCTGACGACGCTGCTGCATTTCCTGCTGAGCTCTATTCTGGAGTTCTCTGAACTCGCGGTCTAATTCAGTCAGACGTTCCTCTTCAGTTTGTCTTGCACTCTCAGAAATCACCCCTACCTTCTGCTGATAAAGTTCAATCTCAGTTTGTAGTTCTCTTTCCTTTGTGGACAATTCATTTTGTTTCCGTTCTGCAAAATTTTGTAGTCGTTGTTGAACAGCTCTCATCTCTGGCATTCTTTCCAGAACGGCTCTCGGGTCAACAAACCCAATTTTCATGTCCTGAGCCTGTACGGCAGGAGCAGCCATTAAAGAAGACAATGCGATAAGTGCGGTAAAGAAAAATGTGGTTGCTAATTTCATAATCGTTTTCTGTCAGTATTAGTTGTTAGTAAGATGTTCAATAACTCGTTCGGTAATATCCACTCCGCGGTCAGAGGCGTAATAGACAATAGGGTCGCCTGTACTTGCAGTTTTGTTGATCACATAATCAAGACCTAAATCACGGGAAACTGTTTCCATTGCTGCTTCAACTCTGCTTAACAAAGGAGAAAACAGCTCATTCTGTTTTTGTCTGATTTGTCTTTCAATTCGGTTTTGTAGACCATTGAGCTCTTCTTCCAGTTCCATGAGCTCTTCTTCCATTGCTGCTTGCTCATTTCCACTGATCGTCCCTTCTTCCATTCTTTCCGAATATTCAGTCATCCTTTCAATATAGGTTTGATATGACCTTTCAAACGACTGTTCTCTCTCCTGAACATAAGCTTCCAGCTCATTTTCAATTTGAGATGTTTCGGGAAGTGAATCCAAAACCTGGTCGGGACTCATTATACCAACTTTTAATTGTGCACTGACCATCACCGGTAAAAGTGTAATCAATGATATAAGAAGTATTTTTTTCATGATTTATCAGTTTTTTATTTAAGCGCAGAAGTTATTATTTATTTTCATTAATTACTCAAAAGAATCAATATCCATGCCGAGTTCTAACATTACAGTTTCTGTCAAATTCCATTCCTGAGTTGTGAAAAGAAATCGAGTATCCTCGGCTCTGTCAAAAACAAAATCATAATTTTCTCTTTCAGCAACTGTCGATAAAGCCTGGAAAACCTGTCGCTGTATAGGAGCTAACAGATCCTGTTGAGTTTGAAAATATTCACCCTGGGGCCCGAATTTTTCCTGAACCAATTGATCCCGTTGTCTTTGCAGATTTAAAATTTCGTTTCGCCTTTCTTCTCTCATTTCATCAGTGAAAAGAATTTCTCGAGCGGCAAAGTCTTCTTCTAATTCTTCAATTTCATTTTCAATTTCACGAATTTCACTTTCCCAGCCTTCACTTAATAAATTCAGGCGCTGTTCAATACCTGAATATTCAGGCATGTTTTCCATGATAATATCAGAATCAATAAATCCGATCTTTTGATTTTGAGCCAAAGCACTTGTAGATGCGCATAGAGCCAAAATAAGTATCGGGATGAACCTTTTCATATTAAAATGGTGCGCCAATATTAAATAAGAATTCCCATTCTCCGGGTCGTAATCCAGTAGCACTTTCAGCGGATGGAGCTGTTCCATCAAGTCTGTAGCCATAACTCAGATCAATTAAACCTAATATCGGCAAGAATATTCTTGCACCGAAACCAACTGATCTTTTCACATTAAAAGCATCAAAGTCGGTAAACCCTTGAAATGCGTTACCGGCATCCACAAAAGTATAAGGTATCAATTGAACCTGTTCGGACTGTACAGCTGGATAACGAAGTTCAAAGGAGTATTTATTGTATGCCCGTCCTCCAATTTGATTTCTATTTTCGTCAAGCGGAGAAATAACTCCCCCAAAACCACCGGGATAGCCACGCATATCAATATTATCATTCACAAAGCTTTGGCGCTGCTGTAGTGCAGTACCACCTAAATAAAATCGCTGAAAATTACTTCTGTTCGCCTCACTGAAGTATCCCATATAGCCAAACTCTGCTGTAGAGGATAGCACGAGTTTACCGGCGATTGTAGCGTGGTGCTGATATGCAGTTTTCAGCTTATAAAATTGTGCAAAATCAGGAAGAGGTATAGCGGTTTCTGCTGAAACACTGAACTTTGAGCCCGCCGTCGGTGAAATTGGGTTATCTGTCGAATTTCTTTCCAATCTCTGTTCAAGACTTAAGATATTAGCACGTCCGTCTTCAAAAAACTGTGCAAATCCGGCTACATTAAATAAGTTGTATTTTAATGCCGTTCGGGAAGTGAAATAATCATCCGGCCATGATAACCTTCTACCTATACTTGCAGTAGCTGAGAACAACTCATTGCTTCTGCCGGCAGATTGCTGTCCTCCCCCAAATCCGCCAAACCCACCGAACTGCTGTCTTCTGTTCTGATCAAAGTTCAGGAAATCGTAAGAAAGACTAATTCCAAGAGATGTGGGACGTCCCCGTAACCACGGCTCTTCAAAACTGAAGTTATAGCTTCTGTAACCGGTACCGGTAACCTGCATACCTAACGATAGGCGCTGGCCATCACCTGAAGGAATTGGATCCCAACCGCCCGGTTCAAACATTCTTTGTACTGAAAAGTTATTAAAGTTGATTCGAGCAGCCAAAATAACTCCAATTTGACGTCCGCCAAATCCACCTGAAAATTCAAAGTTATCAGAGCCCTGTGATTCATCTAATCGATAACTAATATCTACAGTACGATTTTCCTGATCCGGAATAATATCCGGCTCAATACCTTCCGGTGTAAAATATCCCAGCTGCCCCAACTCACGAACGGTACGTACAATAGCAGAACGGCTATAATTACTGCCCGGCACGGTTCTAATGTTTCTTCGTACTACATCATCGTGTGTTTTAACATTTCCTGTAAATGAAACGTCACGGATAGTTGCTATTTCATTTTCTATAAGCTCAATGTGAATATCCAAAGAATCTTCTCCAACAACTCTGATTTCTTCAAATGCCTGGAAAAACAGATATCCAATATTTTGATATAAACTGGAAACATCACCATCGTCCTGCCGGAAGTTCAGATTTCGATCGAATCTTGTTTCGTTAAATACATCTCCTTCGACAAAACCCAGTGTTTGTGTAAGCTCATCATCGGTGTATACGGTGTTACCATCCCAGGTCACATTTCTGACTTTATATTGGGGGCCTTCTTCAATTTCAAATGTAAAGTAAACACCTTCCTTGCTTCTCCAATCGTCGACGTAAACGGAATCTTCAAGAAAACGCATATCCCTGAATCCGTTGTCTCTGTAAAACTGTATTACATTATTGATTCCCTGCTCAAATTCCTCTTCGGTGTAAACATGACGCTTAAAAATTCTCCACCATCTGTCTTGTTTAATTTCACCAAAAGCACTTCTTAATTTTCTGTCGCTAAATTCTTCATTTCCCTCAAATTCAATTACACGCACTTTAGTACGTTCACCGGGATCAATTTTAAATGTAAGTGTAACTCTGTTTCTATCATCGTCACTTAACTCTTCAATCATCTCTACTTTGGTATCCCAATAACCCTGTTCTCTGTAATAGCGCTCAATAGTGGTAACAGCCTGATTTTGAACAGAGCTGGTGACTGCAAAACCGGACAGTAAATTGAGTTTATCGCGTAAATCTCTTCGGTGTGACCTTCGCACGCCCTCTATTTCGAAACGCTGAAGCCGGGGTTGTTCCTGCACCATTATTTCAATATTCACACCACCGGTTACTCTTTCATGGCGGACCTCTACATCAGAAAAAAGACCTGTTCGGTAAATCTGTTTAATCGCATTTGAAATATCTTCCCCCGGAATAGATATCGTATTACCAACAGAGAGCCCACTACTACTGATCAGATAGTTCTCCCTTGCGGTAACTAAACCGGTAACGGAGATATCAACAATCTCGAACTGACGAGGGAATACCTCGGTAGGATCCTGAATGTCGATACGAGACGTATCCTGAGCAAACAATTGTTGTGAGCCTAATCCAATAAATAAAACCGTGATACAAAAACAGAGATGCTTAATATTAGTCACGTTTAAAACTTGCTTTCTTTAATTGTAAAATAATTTAGTTTATAACAGGTGAAGACGCCGATTTGTTATAGCTATCTTTTTTAACCTTTCCATATCTGCGATCACGCCCCTGATAGGACATAATTGCCTTGTAAAGCTCATCCCTCCTAAAATCAGGCCAGTATGTTTTTGTTATGTAGAGTTCAGAATAAGCAAGCTGCCATAATAAGAAGTTACTTATTCTATATTCACCACTTGTGCGAATAATTAAATCCGGATCCGGAACTTCAGCTGTTGAAAGATGAGAGCTTATCAGATCGTCGTTGATATCTTCAGGATCTAAATCACCGGTAGCAACCTGTTTTGAGAGCTTTTTAACCGCTTCTGTAATATCCCATCTGCCGGAATAACTCAGTGCAAGACATAATTGAAGCCGGTCGTTATCCTTCGTTAGTTTCCTAACTTCTTCAATCTGTTTCTGACACTTTTCCGGTAAACGATCAATCTGGCCGATAGTCACAAATTTAATATTATTCTTGTGCAATCTTTCTGCTTCATTCCGAAGCGTCTGTACCAAAATCCTCATTAACCCGTCTACTTCAACAGAGGGACGATTCCAGTTTTCGGTTGAAAAAGCATATAACGTCAAATGCTTTACTCCCAGCTGTGCACATGCTTCAGTGGTATCCCGAACTGATTCAACTCCTGCTCTGTGACCGAAAATCCTAACATTTCCTTTTGTCTGTGCCCATCTCCCATTGCCATCCATGATGATTGCGATGTGTTCGGGTACAGTTCCTGATTCGATAACTTGCTGTTGAAGCCTTTTATCGGAATCGGTCTGCTTATTATTTGTTAGTGTAAGTGGTTTCAAGGAGTTGATTAAGTGGTTTCTTTCAAGCTGTATATATTAGAGCTTAAATAAGCTACATTCAAGACTAATTTACTATTTATAATTTGCAATTTGTGATTTCAATTCTAACATATCACATACGGCAAGAGCAGCTTCCGAGCCTTTATTTCCCTTATCCAGTCCGGCTCTTTCAATTGCCTGTTCCACAGTGTCCGTTGTTAACACCCCAAACGAGACAGGCTTTCCATATGTTGTATTGAGTTCTGTAATTCCTCTATTTACTGCATCACAAACATAGTGAAAATGGGGAGTACCCCCCTGTATAACCGCTCCTATTGCAACAACACCGTGTACATTTAATTCATCAAGACAATATTTACAGGCCAGCGGCAACTCATATGACCCCGGACACCTGAACTGGTGAATTTGGTCCTCAGGTATTCCTTTGGCCTTTAAAGCTTCGACAGCTCCTTCCAGCATATCATCAGTTACAAATGAATTCCACTTTGCAGCAACTATTGCAATTTTAACTTTTTTCCAATTCATGGATCAATCCGGTTATTTTAATTTTATACGACCATTTCTTTTCTTCTCTGAGCCATTCTCTTCAAAGAAGATACATGTTGATCTCCAAGGGTTACAATTCCAAAGTAAGGATCATAATCCGTTTTTCCCTTCCCATGAAAATCGCTCCCCCCTGTAATGAGTAAATTATTTGACGAAGCTGTTTTCGAAAAATTTCGCTGAACCGCGAAATTATGACTGGGATGAATACATTCAATCCCATCTATTCCCATAGATATCATTTTAGTAATTTGCCGTGAACTGTACATCGGTCCCGGATGAGCAATGGAAAGAACACCTCCTGCATTTTGTATTACTTTAATTACATTTTCAAGTGAACTGTATTCTGTTTGAATATCCTTAAGTTTTTCTGATGAAAGATATCGGATAAATGCTTCACCGAATGAAGCGACAATTCTTTTATTAACCAATACTTCAGCGGCATGCGGTCGTCCGATATTACCCCTCCCGGCTTCCGCTTTTACCTCTTCAATGTCTATATCAACGCCCTGTTTTTGCAGGTGGTCAACAATAGAAACCATACGCTTTTTCCGAGCCCTTTTTTGACCCAATAGAAGTTTCAGTACATCCTGATCTGTTTCATCAAAGCAGTATGCCAGAATATGAGTTTCCATTCCCATCCACGAAGCAGTAATCTCAACCCCCGGAAGTAATTCAATACCAAGCTCTTTGGCGATTGGCTTCGCCTCCAAATACCCTTTTATAGTATCATGATCTGTAATAGATATAGTTTCAAGACCTTTATCATTAGCATGTCGAATTAATTTTTCAGGAGTATAAGCTCCGTCCGATGCCGTCGTGTGCGTATGTAAATCTGCTTTTCCCAAAAACTAAGGTTTCAATATTGTTTGATACGATTCATTATCCAAAAGAAGTTCAATTGCTTTCGATACATATTCATCATTTTTCAAAGAAATTCTATTTCTTTCTTCCCGTCCATATACCTGGGAGATCCACTCCCGCTCTATATTTCTTTCTATAAAATCCCTGCTGCTTCGAACCTGCTCCTGTTTTTGATTTTGAAGAGATGATTTCATTTCCGTAATGCGCTCTTTTATCATCTCCTCATCTTCAAATTGACCCAGATTCGATTTGAGTCCACTTAAATGTTCATCTGCGGGTGTAGAATAATCAAAATTCTGTTCATTCAGATAACTGATAAACCGATCAAACACA
>PWFZ01000050.1 GCA_003555185.1 Balneolaceae bacterium
AGATGAATGAACTGCTTGATGATATCGATTTTATTGAGCAGGTCGCTTCCCGATAATTAACAAAGATTTTTCGATAGGGGTGAATACAAACCGCGAAGTATACCTTCGCAACAACAACGCTCGGATCTATTAATAAGTGAATATCCTTCAAAGACTGAACCCATTAACCATAGCAGAGACATACCTTCGCAATATCAACGCTCGGATTTATTTAGAAAAAGATACAACTCCCAAAGGCTGAACCAACTCTCCATAGCAGACATTATACCTTCGCAATATCAACGCTCAGACATAATCCATAGTCAAAACCGACAAAGGGTAATGAATTGATAGAATTGCAGGAAAAAGCTTTTCGATGCTATTGCTTGCCGCCCGCTTTGGGGCTTGGGGCAGTCTTAAAACAGCGCTTGAAAATCGTAGCTCTACCCATAGGCCGGGTTGTTTTTCGTTTTTCACTTTTGCTGGGTGCTGTTCCCAGTCCCGATCCCTCGGGGCCTTTCACTTCTGCTTTCTGATCCCGCCTATATAAAACACTTTCTCAGTTCGTCGGTTTCTCTGTTCATCTGTTCTTCGGTTTATCTTCAGGACCCACCGCAGACTGAAAACTTCTACACGTATTATCGACGCTGCATTCTTCGGTGGAAAAAGTTAATCAGCGGACGAACATACGATTCGTTGGTAAAAAGCTCGGCAGAATCCATCTTGTTTTTTCTCAGGTATTCTTTCAGTTGATGCATCTCTTTTAAACGTCTTTTCTTATAATATGTCCGCACTTTCCGACTGGATGTATCAACCAACCGTTGTTCACCGGTTTCGGCATCTCTGAGCGTTATGAGGCCCACATCAGGAAGTTCATCCTCAAACCGATCGTTAATCATAATATTCACCAGATCATGTTTACGATTAGTGATTTTGTGCTGTTTTTCGAATCCTTCGTCCTGAAAATCAGATGCTAAAATAACAATGGTTCGTCGATTTAATAATCGGTTAAGATAGGAGAGGGTACCGGCAATATCTGTTTTTCCCCCCTTGGGTTCTGTAACATATAGCTCACGTATCAAACGGAGAACGTGCGTACGCCCTTTTTTGGGAGGAACCACCTTTTCAATCTGGTTGCTAAATAGTACCATACCCACTTTATCGCCATTTTTAATTGCGCTGAATGCAATAACTGCACAAACTTCAATGGCGAGCTCCATTTTGGTCTGCGAGCGGCTTCCAAAGAAACCACTTGGCGAGATGTCGACGCAAAGCATTAGTGTCTGCTCGCGCTCTTCTTCAAACACTTTAATAAACGGTTCATCACTTCGGGCGGTAACATTCCAGTCAATTTGCCGAACATCATCCCCAAAGGTATAAGCTCGAACCTCAGAAAATGACATGCCACGACCTTTAAATGCAGACTGATACTCCCCGCCAAAGATATTATTGACGAGGCCTTTGGTCCGGATTTCCAGTGACCGAATTTTCTTTAAAACTTCTTTTGAAATCATAATGACTATAATTGAGCTGAATGGTACATCGATTTACAAATTTATCAAAAAGGTATTTGATGAACTGATCAGGAATTTAAGATATATCACCCTGAAATAGGTTGAACAAATATCAGGGAAATCTATTTCAGGGCATAGAAAATTATTGTAGGCTCGTAACTCAGGTCGACTGACCTGAAAAGTTTGCATAAAAATGTACAGTTCTCGGATTGCTGAACCGTGATAGATATACCCACTGGGTTATCCGTATAAAAATATACATACGGATCAGCGATCCGTGTTACGTTAAGCGTATGTTCGGCTCAGCTTTAATTTAACACTAAATTAACAAATCAGTAACGATAGGGTAAGGTAGAATTGTGATTGTAAGGGTACTTATTAATCAAACCCTTTCGGATGATTGTTGGAAACGAATTTAGTGAGAAGTGTAAAATAATATTACTTGAAACAGAGCGCGTTTCCGGTGAGACAGGGAGGGCTAATGTGTCGGTAGTAGTGTTGAACACTACGCTCAAATTTGACAGAACTGAAATAAAAAATCTCTTTCAATACCTGTCTGATTTAAAGTATATAGTGATTGAATCAATTGGCGGGCCTTATCTATATGGAGATATTTCTTTAACGGAAAAAGGATTATTGAAAACGGCCGCTATAAAAAGTGACTAGTCGGATCTCTATTTTGTTGATTCCATGGTAGTTGTGAATAAACGTAAAGCTGAAATATTTCTCTGTTAGTTACCTTAAAAGTTTCTAACTTTCCGCGCTTTACCGAAAAGAAAATTTACACTTAGATAAAAAATCAGATCTATGATTATTGGAGTCCCAAAAGAGATTAAAACGCACGAGAATCGGGTAGGTATGACTCCCGGTGGTGTTTTACAATGTGTTAAAAACGGCCATACAATATTAATTGAAAAAGATGCAGGCCAAGGCAGTGGTTTTACCGACGAAACATACGTAGAAGCGGGTGGAACTATTGTTGATGATGTTGAAGATGTGTGGAAGCGCTCAGAAATGATTGTAAAAGTAAAAGAGCCCATTAAAGTGGAATATCCACGGATGCGGGAAGGGCAAATTCTTTTTACCTATTTACACTTTGCTGCAAGTAAAGAGCTCACCGAAGCTGTAACCAAATCGAAATGTATTGCTATTGCCTACGAAACCGTAGAAAGAGCAGATCGATCTCTTCCGTTACTAATCCCTATGAGTGAAGTAGCAGGGCGGATGTCGACTCAGGAAGGAGCTAAATATCTGGAGAAGCCAATGGGCGGACGCGGTATTTTAATGGGTGGAATTCCCGGTGTACCTCCGGCAAAAGTAATTATTTTAGGTGGTGGAATTGTTGGTGTAAACGCCGCTAAAATTGCTGCCGGTATGGGAGCGTATGTTACTATAATGGATATTAATATTCCACGCCTCCGGTATCTTGAGGATGTAATGCCGCGAAATGTAACAACACTTTTTTCTAATGAACAAAACATCAGAAAGCTCCTGCCTGACACAGATCTGGTAATTGGAGGTGTGCTTAAGCCCGGTGCTAAAGCTCCTCATTTGGTTACGAAAGAGATGCTTTCGCTTATGACACCTGGAACTGTTTTGGTTGATGTGGCCATTGATCAGGGTGGATGCTTTGAGACATCAAAAGCCACTACACATGACAATCCTACATACATTGTAGATGATATTGTTCACTATTGTGTGGCAAACATGCCGGGTGCCGTGCCGTTTACATCAACTCTTGGCCTCACAAACGTGACACTTCCTTACACAGTACAGATTGCAAACAAAGGATGGAAAAAAGCATTGAAGGATGATTCAGAACTCCTGAAAGGATTAAATATCGCTGATGGAAAAATCGTCTACAAAGATGTGGCCGAAGCATTCGACATGGAGTTTACCCCTGTTGATGAAGTTCTTTAATCCTGAGCACGAATATTAGCGGAAAGAAGTCTCCCCTAATAAGGGGGGGCTCTTTTATCCCGCGTGAGCGAGATTTAGAGGGGTGTCAATCATATATTTCCATGTACATATGAACATCCCCCTAACCCCCCTTTATTAAGGGGGACTTTTACGTTCAAAAATATAAAAAAGCCCCAATGAGAAATCTCTCAAAGGGGCTTTTTAATTTGTTACGTATTTGGCTCTGCTAACTACCGCTCTTCAACGGGAGTCCAGTCAAGATTTTTCTCGCCAATATAGAGAGCACGAGGACGAACCAACCGGTTGTTGGCGTCTTGCTCTAAATAATGTGCTGTCCATCCTGAGACCCGGCTCATTGCAAATATGCATGTAAACAAATCCGGCTCGATACCAAGAGAGTAATAAACAGTAGCAGAGAAAAAATCCACATTCGGATCGATATTTTTCTCGTCCTTCATGGTTTTCAAAATTGATTCTGACCACTCATACAGTTCAGTTTGTCCGGTTTCTTCAGAAAGGCTTTTCGACATTCCGCGAAGAAGACGTGCTCTGGGATCGAATGTTTTATACACACGATGGCCAAAGCCCATGATTTTTTTCTTGCTTGCGAGTCTGTCCTTTGTAAACTGAACAGGATCGGCAGTTTCTGCATTGGCATCCATTTCAAGGAGCATATTCATTACGGCTGTATTTGCTCCACCATGAAGGGGGCCTTTTAATGCACCGATAGCTCCCGTAACGGCAGAAAACATATCTGACTCTGTGGAACAAATTGCTCTACAAGTAAAGGTTGATGCGTTCATTCCGTGCTCAGCGTGCAGAATCAGGCAAAGATCCATTGTCTTTTCTGCTTCTTCTCCGGGCTTTTCGCCATTAAGCATATACAGGAAATTAAACGCAGTGCTTCCGTTATCCAGAGGGGCAACGATCTCTTTTCCTGATCGGGCTCTTGCAAATGCCGCAATGATGGTAGGCATCTGAGCTGTCATAGAAATGGCATCATCTCTGTTGTCTTTTTCAGCATCACCGGAAGGGGCGTCCTGAAAATCAGCAATCATTGAAACAGCTGTTCGTAAAACAGCCATAGGCTCCGCTTTTTTGTTTGTAGATTTTATATAATCCAAAACGGGTTGCGGGAGTGATCGCTGACTTTTTAAACTGTTGTTAAGTTCTTCAAGTTCGGTGCTATTTGGCAGTCGATCATTCCAAAGCAGGAAGCAAACTTCTTCAAAAGTTGCGTTTTCAGCTAACGTATCAATGTTGTAGCCGGCATAAATAAGATCTCCTTTTTGTCCATCAATGAAGCTTTTAGTCGTTGAAAAAGCAACAATACCTTCCAGTCCTTTGTTGATGTACGGGTGTTCGGTTGTGTCAATATTGTCCAAATTTTGTTGGGCCATTACGTTTCTTGTGAAATTTAATAGATTTCTATTCTTATCTCTGCGTTACTTATTGTCATTTCAGCAGTAACTTATCCTAAAGCATTCCAAAACAGATATTTCCTAATGGATAAAGCCAACTTGTACACAGAAACTCTTTATTTTATAGAAAATACGAAAAGAGCATTGATTTTAGAAGCGCTTTTGCTATTTAGGTTTGGAAAATTCTGTTAATAAATTATTCCTTGTCTTTAGCTTCATTCCAAAGCTGATCCATCTCTTCAAGATTTGACTCATTGATATTTTTTCCTCGTTCCAATAATGAATTTTCAATATGTCTGAATCGTGAGTTGAACTTTTGGTTTGCACCACGAATAGCATCTTCGGCATTTAAATTCAGGAGACGGCCCACATTAACAAGACTAAAAAGCAGATCCCCAAATTCGTCTTTCTGTTCTTTTACGGTTTGATGATTCACCGCCTCACGCCATTCGTCGATTTCTTCATTTAGCTTTTCCCAGGCTAATTCCCATTCTGCCCAGTCAAATCCAACATTTGCTGCTTTTTCCTGTATCCGATGCGCTTTAATGAGTCCGGGGAGGTGTTTGGGTACTCCATCTAAAATGGACTTTTTACCCTCTTTCAGTTTAATGGTTTCCCAGTTCTCAGCAACCTCTTTGTCCGATTCCACAACTGTATCTTCAAAAACATGGGGGTGTCGTCTGATGAGTTTTTCTGATATTCGAAGAATTACATCATCAATGGAGAACTCTTTTTTCTCATCGGCCATTTTACTGTGAAACAATACGTGCAGAAGCAGATCGCCCAGCTCACGTGACAGTTCATCATAATTTTCATCATCTATTGCTTCAACGGCTTCGTAAGCCTCTTCTATCAAATTATCTTTGATGGAGTGGTGGGTTTGTTTACGATCCCACGGACACTCTTTTCTGAGGATGGCAATGAGTTCTACAAGATCTTCGAATTTGGAGGATGGGGTCATTAATAAATATTTATTTGGAATGAGAAAATAGAGGGTCTGAGTAAGTACTACGTTTGTCTTTTCTTTTTTTCAGCTGCAGGGAAAAGAATATTGTTGAGTATCAGTCGATATCCCGGGCTGTTGGTATGCAGACTTAAGTCGGTAGGAGGGTCGCCTACATGATGAGTATAATCCTCAGGGTCATGACCGGCATAAAATGTAAATGTACCTTCACCATAATTGCCATGTAGATATTTAACCTGATCCCGTCCCTGTGATTCTGCCAGCACCACAACATTGCTTTTTACCTTATCAGCCTGGAATGCAGTTGTTTGTCCGTAAAAACCGGGAATACTACTTACGTGATTTTGAGTGAGCATCGTTGGGACAGGGTCCCATTTCGCAGAGAATTCGAAAAGCGAAAAATAGTCAAGGCTTTCGCTGATACGATTTAAGTCTACTTCAACATCTATATTATCGTGTTGGTAAATATAAGGGTCGGTATTTACAGAGAAATTTTCAAAGGCAAGGGTGTTGGAATAGTCGAGCCGTTCATTCACATTTGAATCTACAGGGTCACCATCGAGTTCAGTCGGTACTATATCGAGTTCTTCCGCGGCAAGAGCCAGATCGAACGTGTTAGTACCGGAGCACATTGCAAAAAGAAATCCGCCATTGCCGATGTAGTCTTTTATTTCAAGAACCACATCAAGTTTTAAATCGCTCACCTTTTGATACCCAAACTGTTCGGCAACGCTTTCGAGGTAACTCACCTCTGCAATATACCAGGGTGAATTTCTATACATACCATAAAATTTTCCAAACTGACCGGTAAAATCTTCGTGGTGGAGGTGAAGCCAGTCATATTTTTCCAGATCACCGTTTAGTACTTCTTCATCGTAAATTGTTTCGTAGGGCACTTCGGCATAATCGAGCGCCAATGTTACCGCATCATCCCATGGCAGAGCCTGTGGGGGAGTGTAAACGGCAATTCGCGGAACGGTCTGCAGGTTAACCGCCGACATATTCACATTGGGCTGTTCAACTTCATTTATTATTTGATTAGCCTCTGACTCCGAAATAACATCAATGCGAACGTTACGTACACGGCTCTTTCGTACAATGTCTGATGTAGCCGTTGTTAGAAAACTTCCACCCCTGTAATTCAGCAGCCATTGACCGGTTTCACCTTCCGCCAGATGATTAAATATCACACCGTAAGCTTTTAGGTGGTCCGTTTGTGAACCGTCCATGGGAATAATCACTCTTTCCTGTGCCTGAACTGAGAAAGTAAGAAGTAGTAAAAGAGAAAGTGCAGCGATGAATTTATGAATCATAATGTGGGCTCTGTATCTGCTAATTGTAATTTTTCCCGGGCATATTGTGCATAAAAACCACCGGGGAATTCAAGTAAAATTTGCTCGTACATTTCATCGATTATTTCTGATGAAAAATTGTACGAAAGGTCACCACTGAAGAACTGATTTTGAGCATCCCGAAGTTCATTCGATTCAAATAACTCCGGAGAAGATTTATAAAGTTCTGAAAGATTTTCAGCTGAAAGAGCCTTCTCCCATAATATTCGTTCTTTTAATGGAGAGTTTGGCTGAGAGGTAATCTGTTGATCCAGAAACCGATATATAAGTGGCTGAAAACGATCCGGCAAGTTCTTTGCCAGCTCAACGGCAACATCATCAGAAAACGAATGGTTGGGATTATTTAGAATTGGCTCCAGAGTATTTATGGCTTTGCTATAATTGCCTGTGTGAATATTGTGCAGCCCTTCTCCAAGTAGTTGTAAAGCTGAGCCTGTTGTATCGACCCGGGTTCCGTTTTTAATCCACATTCGCAGCTGGATTGCATTATTGGCAAAATAGGATGTACTTCGTCTTTCCAGAGAGCGAAGCTGAATTTCAGCAAACTCATAATCTCCGGCGTAAAAATCGGACAGACTTAAATAGTACCGGGTCTGCTCCGAAAGGTTTGATCGGTCTGTAGCCCTGTCGGCACGGGTAAGTGCCTGACGTGCAGTTGTGAAATCTCTGTTAAAGAGGGCTATTCTACCTTCCGCATAAAGTTTGTATGCGGGCTCATCAATGATGCTTTCGTCCAGTTCTTCAAGCAGCTTGTAATATTTGTTTGCGAGCTCTATGTCCTTAAGAATATCAAGTGATAGATCAATCTGTGATGAAAGCACACGATCGATTCGGTTATAATAGGGCGCTTCATCAATTAACGTCTGATTGGTATCGTATGCCTTTTGATAGAGCTCTTCCACCCGCTTGCCGGTTTCTAAACTATACTGACGGGCGTGTCGTGCCCACTGTATATAGGTTGCTGCCAATTCATCCATCGCCCGAAAGCGATGGCCGGATGATGATTCTGTATAGTAGGTAAAAGCGTCGATGGCCAGTTGAAACTGATGGGCTGATGCAAACCGGCTTCCCAGTGAATATAGTGAGTAGTTGGTATCCTCGGTTTGAGATTCATATTGGCGGGCAAAGATAAATGCTCTCCGATATTCCTCTGTTTCCAAAAGAAGCCAGCTCAGCAGTTGATAAAGCTGTGAATAGGCCAGGTGATCACGATCCATGTCCAGTAAAAAATCTTCCAGCTCAAGTGCTGCCGTCTCATAAAGTACATCATCTCTCATTCGCAAAAATCGCTGTTGTACATAGCCCATCTGACCCGGGGAATTTTTTACAACCATAAAATATTGATTGACAGCTTCTTTGAACTGACCCGCCTGCATATATGTATTTGCAAGCTCATTGGTGAACAGGTCGGTATTGTTAAATCTTTCCTGTGCCTCTTTATATAATTCAATGGCTTGATTGTATTCACGACGCGAACTCATAGATCCCGCTACCTGATAATATGACTGAACACCGGCGTCATCCATTTCAAGAACACTTTGCCATATCTGAGTTGCCTGCTCTTTATCTCCGCTGATATGATAAAGCTCCGCTAAAAGAACTTTTGTCCGGGTAGGGGAGTAATTATTTGCAATTTGACTCTGTGCAATTTCAATGGCTTCCTCATACTTCTTCATGTTGATGAGAGTTTCGGTCAGCCGCTCAAAAAAGATATATGCTGAAGGGGTTTCTTCGTTGAGTTCACGGAAAATGGGAAGTGCTTCTTCATACTTTTGCTGCTGTAAAAGCTGGTTGGCAAGCTGAAATTCTGAATTCTGAGCCGTAGCGATTCCCGGGAAGATGATCAGGACGGGGAAAAAGTAAAAGAAGAGGTGTTTCAGTAGCAACTTCATGTAAAAATGTGTTTAAAAATATCCGGTTTATTGCTCTTTAACCGCTGATAAAAAGCATTAATGGGAAACCCTACCACATTGTAGTAATCCCCGTGTATGCTTTCAACAAAAAGTGCCCCCAAATCATCCTGGATGCCGTATGCACCTGCTTTATCCAATGGAGAACCTGTTTCAACATAACGTTTTATTTCTGATTCGTTTAACGTGCTAAAAGTAACTTTTGTTCTCTCAAAAAATGAGATTGAGTCAACAATTACTCCTTCAGAATGAACTGCCGCTACAAAAACGCCGCTGTAAACGGAGTGGGTATTTCCACTTAAATTGGTTAGCATTTGTGCGGCATGCTCTTCGGATTGAGGCTTCCCCAATATATTATCATCGAAAACGACAATAGTATCCGCAGAAATAACAATAGCGTCAGTGCTATTTTGAGCAATATATTCACCTTTCTGACGTGCTAAACTTTCGGCAATGCCTCCGGGAAATAACGACAGATCCTCTTTTTCCTCAATGTTGGACGGCTTAATTATATAGCTGATGCCCATCTGGTTGAAGAGTTGATGACGTCTTGGGCTCGCGGTTGCAAGAATAATATCCATAAAGGGTAAACAGTTACAGAGTTATTTTTCAGTTAGCAGATATTTGAATAACTTCAAATGAGTTTATTACGGAGCAAACAAAATAGAATAAAATGGCTGTAAATCGCAGAAAGAAACAGAAAAATCATAAGCCGATGGCTTTTTCGGCTTTGAATTATAAAATTTTAGGTTTAGGTGTTCTTTTAATTGTTATCGGCTTTACGGCTATGCGATTAGAAAATGAAGTCTACGGTATTATTTCTCTTTATATATCACCTATCGTAATTATGGGTGGATATATAACTGTTATCGTTGCAATTCTGAAAAGAGAAGAGCCAAAGGCTGCGCAGAAAACTTCAGTCACATCACCGTCTTGATTTGAATCGTATTGTCTCGTACGGATTTATTTTTCTGACCATTGTGCTGTTTATCCTGGAAGGAGACCGCACACATCACGTTCAGGTGCTTACCGGATTGGCATTGTCGATAATTGTCGCCTACACTGCCTTTTTTCTTAGATGGATAACACTTGATGCCACATTGCCGGTAATTGTTTTGGGTACAATTATTTTGGGATTCGGCGGATGGTGGCTTGCTTACGCAATTATCTTCTTTTTTATCTCAAGCAGTTATCTAACCCACCTTAATAAATATCACGCTCTAGAGCCATCAAAAGACGACGCGTTTAAAGACCCGGCAATACGCCGAGACGGAATACAGGTCTGGGCAAATGGGTTTTGGGTGATAATATTTACACTACTTTGGTTTTTGACTCAAAATGAGGCTTTTTTGATTGGCGCATTTGCAGTTATTGCTACGGCTACTGCCGACACCTGGGCAACTGAAGTTGGAACTAAAAACCCCGGAGTGACAAGGAATATTCTCACACGTGAAATTGTAAAATCGGGAACTGACGGAGGCGTTAGCCATAACGGAACCATGGCTTCGTTGGTCGGGGCTATCATTATCTCACTGTTTACCTTGGGCTTCGGCTTAGAAACGCACATAATATTTCCGATTTTAATTGTTTCACTTGCCGGTTTTTCAGGTTGTGTGATTGATTCATATATTGGAGCGATTTATCAATCCGAAAAGACTGTACCCCCTAAAGGCGGACGAAAGAAAATCTCAGATAATTTTCCTAAAAACAGTATTGTCAACTGGCTCTCAACAGGAATTGGCGGAACAATAGCTTTTCTGCTCTACTCAATATTTTAATGTATGAAATGGTATAAAAAACTCCACTGGCAAATTATAATTGGAATGATTCTCGGTTTACTTTGGGGATTGTTTTCCAGTCTGGTGGGATTGAATGAGTTTACAACAGATTATATACGTCCGTTCGGCACAATTTTTATTGACCTGCTGAAACTAATTGCGGTACCTCTGGTACTTGCCTCGCT
>PWFZ01000320.1 GCA_003555185.1 Balneolaceae bacterium
ATCGAAGGAATACGGATTGAAGCCACACCTGCTACTAAAAACGCCCACACCGCGTATATAAAAATACTTTTATGATTGAGTGTCAGATACCCATAATCAAACCCTCCCAGCTGATTTGCTACTTCATCTATCCAATAAATAGACAGTGCTACCGGAATCGACATTAACTGCATTCCGGATTCAAAAACACCTCCTGCTAAAGCAACAACTAAACCTATAGGTACCGTAATTGCCAGAAGCGGAAGAACCAAAGCGTTTGCAAGCGGACCAATAATTGAAAATTCTCCAAAATAGTATGTCAATATTGGAAAGAGGCCCAATTGCACAATAAATGAAACAAGAATTATTGTGAGCAAACTCCCTTTCCAATTAAATCTCAAACGTTCCGAAATCAATCGTTGAGCCTCAGGCATAACCATAAGGATAATTAGCACTGCAGAAAACGATAACTGAAAACCTATATCGAACAGCTGCCTTGGATTGATCAACAATAGAATAATTGCGGCAAACGCCAGTAGATTAATTGAATTCCTGATTTTGTGAAACAGTTTTCCATAGGTCATTAGCCACGCCATGAGTGAAGCTCTGCTTACTGATGCGCTAAACCCTGTAATACCTGCATAGCCTACCAATAGAATGGTCAAGGCAATTAACCCCGACCATTTAGTTTTTTTACTTCCCCATAACCATGGGATAATTAGCCAAAATGGAGCCACTATAAATCCTACGTGCAACCCGGAAACAGCCATGATATGAGAAAGGCCCGCTCTGGCAAATGACTGTCTGCTGTCGGGGGCTAGTTCCTGTTTATAACCCAGAAATAATGCTTTTGCCAAAGGAGCTGTTTCTTCATCAAACAGCAAATCCACATTGCCCCTTACGTATTCCTGAACCGCGCCCCAACTCAATGTGGTTTTCCTTTCGGATTTATGTAGCTCTACAATTTCACCATGGGCAAAAATAAGCTGTTCTTTTAACCATGTTCCATAATCAAACTCATGCGGATTCCTTTTTTCAGGGAATGAGTATAACCTGATATCAGCTGATATTTCACTCCCGGCAAAAATCTCATCTTGATAGATTACGTCTCCATACACTCTTAATCGTATTTGTTGCTGCCACTCAACTCCGTCCGGAAAATAAATTTTAGTCGTTTTGACCGTGTAGTTTCCCCGGCCACTTTTGCTCATGCCAGTTTCCAAAACCGAGCCCTGTATGCTTATTGTTTCCCATTCGTATAGAGAAATTGGGTAAGCCTCATGCTCTTTTGAGCCCCTCCTTTCCTGGTCCAGCGAAAACCAAAACGCGCCGAACAGTGCAATAAGAAGCAGATAGAAAATAGTAGCTAAAAAAGATGCCCAAAGCAGCCCCTTCCGTTTTTGGATATACTCAAGAATCATCCCTAAAAAGAGGAGGGTAATTGCAAACTTAAAATAGGAGAAGGTTGTATTCCATGGCATGAAATTGGCAAATAGAATACCTATTGCAAATAGTATAAAAAGACGTAGTGCAGGAACTGCGGGAAAGGGAAAGCGATATACTTGTGGATAGCTCATTACTTATATGAACCATCAAAGCCAAAAACCTTACAGAATTGAAAAAGTTAGACTGCGCTCTTTTTTTCTACACCCAATTTTTTGCAAAGTTTTGCCAGCATTTTTTTCTCATCCTCGGTTAGTACGCTAAACTCTCGCTTAATTTTTTCGAGGTGTTTTGGGAAAAAATCTTCAATAAATGCACTGCCGGATTTTGTAAGGTGAATCAGAACCGCTCTTCTGTCATTGGGGTCCGGTTTTCTTTTAACATGACCACATCTTTCCAGGTTATCAATAACCATTGTAATATTGCCACCGCTCTTTAGCAGCTTCTCTCCTATGGAACGCTGATTTAACGGACCCAGGTGATGCAAAACTTCCAATGTTCCAAACTGACTCACTGTTAAATCTGCCTCAGCAAGATGTCTGTTTAGTCTGTTATTAAGTGATTCCGTTGAACGCATAAGTTTAATAAATGCATTCAATGTATTTTTTTCGGATTCGCTTCCCTCATAATGAGTCGCCATAAGAAATGAATTTAATGGAATTTAATCTTCACAATATAAGTGTTTATAAACAACCTTTATGAACTTTTTAATCGTGCGTACTTACGTTTCCCAACCTTTAGTTCGTACTCATCTCCATCACCAAAAGTTATTTCGTGGTTGATATCTTTAATTTTTTCATCGTTTAAAGATACACCACCCTGCTTCATCATTCGCTTTGTCTCCCCATTGCTTTGGGTCAGATCAGCTTCAGAAATAATGTCGAGAATACGATGGGTTGAACCCGAATCATACTTAAAAGTAGGTGCATCGTCGGGCACTTCTTTTTTGATCACTGTTTGTTCAAAGTGTTTTTTAGCATTCTTCGCTCCTGCCTCACCATGGTACATTCTTGTTATAGTGTATGCCAAAAAGTGTTTCGTGTTTCTCGGATCTTTTTTTACATCCGATTTTATTTTCTCGAGCTCATCTATCGATACATCTGTTACCAGTTCAAAATAGGAGTAAATCAGATCATCTGGAATAGATAGCGCCTTTCCATACATATCGTTGGCATCTTCATTGATTCCAATATAGTTATCGTATGATTTGCTCATTTTCATGGTACCGTCTGTACCAACCAGAAGCGGCATCATCAAACAAACCTGAGGGCGCTGCCCATCGTCTTTTTGCAAATCACGTCCTACAAGGAGGTTAAACTTTTGATCCGTTCCTCCCAGCTCTACGTCGGACTTCAGATATACTGAATCCTGACCCTGTGCCAGAGGATATAAAAATTCATGCAGAGAAATCGGCTCATTATTTTTGAATCTTTTAGAAAAATCATCCCGTTCAATCATTCTGGCAATAGTAAGTTTTGAGCTTAACTTAATTACCCCTTCAAAAGTTATCTGACCCAGCCAATCTGAGTTATAGACAATCTCAGTTTTATCACGATCAAGAATTTTACCCGCCTGATCTAAGTACGTTTTTGCATTCTCTTTAATATCTGCCGCTGTGAGTGAAGGGCGCGTTTTATTTTGTCCGGTCGGGTCACCGATCAATGCCGTGAAATCACCGATAATGAGAATGATATGATGCCCTAAATCCTGAAACTGACGCATTTTTCTTAAAATCACAGAGTGACCCAAATGCAGATCGGGACGGGTAGGATCGCATCCTAATTTAATACGGAGTGGTTTATTCTCCTTTTTAGACTTGGTCAGCTTTTCTACAAGCTCATTTTCCGGCACAATTTCTACTGTGCCGCGTTTAATAATCTCTAATTGCTCTTTTACTGGTGCGAAACTCATAATGTTATGTTTTCAAATATGGGTAATGTTCTAATTGGATTATTCTCCTCTATCGCATCTTCAATGGTCATAATAAAGGAGTCAATTCCCGGAATTACGGTTGCCACAATATTATATGCAGCAGGCGCCAAAACTAAAACCATTGGATAGGTGAGCGATTCTTCACGTGTTTCTTCGGCCGGCATATTGAAGCCAGCTAATAAAAGTAACATTGCGCTTACAACAATGCCTGATTTCAAGAAACCAAATATTAAACCGGCCAGTCGATTGATGAAATTTATATTTAACAGTTCTAAAAATCGCTTACTGGCGTATGCAAATAATTGAGTAATGATTATCACCGAAATAAATAAAAATATACCTGCCACAATAGTAGCATTATCAGGACTGTCAAATAGCGGGGAAATGATATTAGAGACCGGTTTCATGTATTGAAATGCAATAAAAACAGCTGCTATAATTCCGACTATACCTAACACTTCTTTAATAAAGCCGCTTACAAACCCTTTGTAGGCGAAATAGCAGATGGGCAATAGTATGAACAGATCCAGTAAGTTCATACTATCATTTAGGAAAGTTCATCTTTAACAACCCGACTTACAGTAGAACCTTCTGCTTTGCCTTTTAATTTGCCCATCATCACGCCCATTACTTGTCCCATATCGGACATATCTGACGCTCCCATTTCCTCAATCTGTGCACGTACAGCAGCTCGAACTTCATCTTCGCTCATCATTTTTGGCAAAAACTCTTCAATGATGGCAAGTTCAGACTTTTCTTTTTCGACTAAATCCTCACGTCCCCCCTTTTCAAAAGAGTCAATGGATTCCTTGCGTTGCTTTCCGGCCTTCATCAATACATCCAGAACCTGCTCATCGCTAATTTCGCTTTCGCCACCTTTTCTTTCGCTAATCTCTTTTTCAAGAATTTTAGCTTTCAGTGATCGAAGAACCTGAAGACGATCCGCCTTCTTATTCTTCATTGCTGATTTCAGTTCGTCCAGTATCGTTTCTTTTAAGCTCATAGAATGATTTTTTTCTTAAAATGTAAGCAAAAAAAAAGGTTCCACCCTGAAAGCTTTCAGAATGCAACCTTTATATAAGAATCGGAAATAAATTATCCTTTATTGCTTTTGATAAACTCATTTACGTTTTCCTGATCCATCATTGTCTCTTTAAACGCAAACTTTCCACGTGCGTTTTTTGTGGAAATGATCACTTTTGCCATTTTACGCTGTGCAGCTTTCAAAGCTTGAGCTTCATCACCAAATGCTTGTTTCTTAGCCATAATAAATGCCTTATTTTATTTCTTTATGAATGGTGTGCTTGCGGAGAACTGGGTTATACTTCTTTAGTTCTACTCTATCAGTCGTATTTCTACGATTTTTGGTAGTAACGTAACGAGAGCTCCCCGGTTTCTCAGTACATTCAAGAATTACCTGTATGCGATTGCCTTTAGCCATGATTATACCTCTTTAAGTAAAGTTCCTTTCTTTTTGGCATCTTTCAATACGGCTGAAATCCCTTTTTTATTGATGGTTCTCACTGTCTTTGCTGATACTTTCAGTGTTACCCATCGATCTTCTTCCGGTATGAAAAATCTTCGTTTCTGAAGATTAAGTTGAAATCGGTGCTTCGTCTTGTTATTCGCTTTTGACGACCGATATCCGTTCAGTGCAGATTTTCCAGTAATATCGTCCTTACGTGCCATAATTCAATATATTATCGATTTTTAGATAGACACCAAAATTACCGCTAATTCCCATGAATTTCAAAATTCTTTTTACCCTCATTTAATGTCACGCTTTTCACCAACCTCCCTACTCTTTCTGCATCCCCTCAATAGCACCCAAATCTTAGTTTAACAGCCAACCATATAAATCTTCAGTAAACCCCTTCACTTTTTTTGATTTTGCGCGTACAAGCGGTATTTTCTGCCATCCTAGAGGCTATTTTAATCATCACTCAACCCTATTTATGGCACAAAATAAAAAATCTGATTATAAAGCAGAAAATATTCAGGTATTAGAAGGGCTCGAAGCGGTTCGAAAACGCCCATCTATGTATATTGGAGATACCGGTCAGCGCGGACTTCATCACCTAATAAATGAAGTTGTTGATAATTCCATTGATGAGGCACTTGCCGGTCACTGCGATCATATTAAATTAATCATCCACGAAAACGGCTCAATTACCGTTTCTGATAACGGACGTGGAATTCCCGTTGATGAACACCCAAAATTAAAACTTCCCGCAGTTGAAGTGGTATTAACCAAACTTCACGCCGGTGGTAAATTCGATAAAGATTCTTACAAAGTATCCGGTGGACTTCACGGTGTGGGTGTTAGTTGTGTAAATGCACTCTCTTCTAAATTTCGTGCTGAAATTCACAGAGACGGCCAGATTTATGTGATGGGTTTCGAAAGAGGAAAAACCGTAACACCTCTCCAGGATGCCGGAAAAACAAAGCTTACGGGAACAACGATTAACTTTTTGCCCGATACGGAAATTTTTACGCAAACTACAGAGTTTAAGTTTGATATTATTGCCGATCGAATGAGAGAGCTTGCCTTTCTGAATCCTGAAATCACAGTAGAAATTATTGATGAGCGGGAAGAAGATGAAGAAAAAGAAACAACAACATACCACTATTCAGGTGGTGTGAAAGATTTTGTGTCATATCTCGACGAAAACAGAGACTCATTAATGAAAGAGCCAATCTACATTTCGGGAGATATTGAAGCCGTCCCTGTAGAATTAGCCATTCAATATAATGACAGCTACACGGAAAACGTCCACTCTTATGTGAACAATATTAACACCCGGGAAGGTGGAACGCATATCTCCGGATTTAGAAGGGCACTGACTCGCTGCTTCAAAAATTATGCTGAAAAAAATAAAATTATTAAGGCAAATAGCACAATCAACGTATCCGGTGAAGACTTCCGTGAAGGGATGACTTGCGTACTGAGTGTTAAGGTTGCTGAACCTCAATTTGAAGGTCAGACCAAAACTAAACTGGGTAACTCTGAAGTTCAGAGTGCTGTTGAAGTAATCGTTTATGAAAAACTAAACGAGTACCTCGAGCAAAACCCAAAAATTGCGAAAAAGATACTTCAAAAAGTAGTTGTTGCTGCCGAAGCACGAGAAGCGGCCAGAAAAGCCCGGCAATTAATTCAACGAAAAAGTGTAATGAGTGGTGGTGGGCTTCCCGGAAAACTGGCTGATTGCTCTATTAAAGATCCTGCCCATAGTGAAATTTACCTGGTTGAGGGTGACTCTGCCGGCGGATCAGCAAAAATGGGACGGAACAGAAGTTTTCAGGCAATTCTTCCCCTTCGTGGAAAAATCCTGAATGTGGAGAAAGCCAAGATCAATAAAATCCTTGAGAACAAGGAGATTCAAGCCATGATTACCGCCCTTGGTACAGGTGTTGGCCAGGAAGAAGATTTTGAGCTCGATAAACTTCGATATCACAAAATCATCATTATGACGGATGCTGATGTCGATGGATCTCATATCCGTACCTTGCTGCTCACATTTTTCTTCCGTTATATGCACCCACTTGTTGAGCACGGCCACATCTATATTGCAACACCTCCACTATATAGAATTACGGCCTCAAGAAATGAGATTCAGTATGCATGGGATGATGAAACTCGCGATAAACTCATCAAAGAACTCAGAAAATCGAAGCGTAAGGCAGATGTTTCCCGATATAAAGGTTTGGGTGAAATGAACCCTGATCAGCTTTGGGAAACTACGATGGACCCCGATACTCGAACATTGCAGCAAGTTACAGTTGAAAATGCTGCAGCAGCTGATAAGATGTTCTCCGTATTAATGGGTGGAGATGTTGAACCACGACGGGAATTCATCGAACGAAATGCCAAGTACGCTAAACTCGATATTTAATTAGTGAGAAGTTTAATGGGTAACGTTTCTTTACCCGATTTCTCTCATGACTCAATACTCACTACTCAATACTATTATTAATGGCTAGCGAAAAAATTATACCAATTACGATTGAAGACGAGATGCAATCTTCCTACATCGATTATTCGATGTCGGTTATTGTTTCACGGGCTCTTCCTGATGTACGGGATGGGTTAAAACCTGTTCACCGCCGAGTTTTATACGGTATGAGTGATCTGGGGATGCTTCATAACAGAAATTATAAAAAGAGTGCCCGTATTGTCGGTGAAGTTTTAGGTAAGTATCACCCCCACGGTGATTCTGCTGTTTACGACTCTATTGTACGAATGGTTCAGGACTTTTCACTCCGATATCCCTTGGTAGATGGCCAGGGTAACTTTGGCTCAGTTGATGGTGATTCTGCTGCAGCTATGCGTTACACGGAAGTTAAGATGAAGAGAATGTCTGAGGAGCTTCTTGCAGACATCAACAAAGAGACGGTTGATTATCAAACCAACTTTGATGATACCCTACTAGAGCCTACGGTTCTTCCATCTATGGTCCCTAACTTACTCCTCAATGGAGCCTCCGGTATTGCCGTTGGTATGGCAACCAATATGGCACCTCACAACTTAACAGAAGTGGTAAATGGAGTTGTGGCCACTATCGACGATCCGGAAATTGAAACAAAAACTTTGATGGAGCACATTACCGCTCCTGATTTTCCTACGGGAGGGATCATATACGGTTATGAAGGTGTAAAAGAAGCCTACGAAACCGGTCGCGGAAAAGTGGTTATGCGTGCCCGCGCAAATGTTGAAGAGCTTCGTAATAATCGCGAACAAATCATCATCACTGAAATTCCTTATCAGGTAAATAAAGCTACACTGATTGAGAAAATTGCAAATCTCGTTAACCAGGAGAAGATTACAGAGATTTCTGAAATTCGTGATGAGTCTGACCGCGATGGAATGCGAATCGTTGTGATTCTAAAGCGTGGATCAAATCCCGGAGTTATACTAAATCAACTCTATAAATACACCCAGATGCAGCAAACATTTGGGATTATCAATCTCGCTCTGGTAAAAGGACGTCCGAAAGTAATGGCGCTCAAAGAGTTGATTGAGAGATTTATTGAGCACAGAATTGAAATTATTATTCGGCGTACGATTTATGATTTAGATCAGGCCGAATCGCGTGCACACATTTTAGAAGGCCTTAAAATTGCTCTTGATAATCTTGATGAGGTTATTAAAACAATTCGGGCAGCGAATAATCCACAGGCTGCAAATGTTGAGCTTCGGAAAAAATTTGCCCTTACCGATATCCAGGCGAAAGCCATATTGGATATGAGGCTGCAAAAACTGACCGGACTCGAACGAGATAAAATTGACCAGGAGTATCGCGATATTGTAGACCGAATTGCTGAGTACCGATCTATCTTATCAAACCGTGATGAGCAGACCGAAATAATTAAAGCGGAACTTATCGATATCAGAGAACGATATGGTGATGAGCGTCGGACAGAAATTGTTTACTCTGCAGATGACTTCAATATAGAAGACATGATTGCCGATGAGGATGTTGTGGTTACAATTTCCAACAAAGGCTTTATCAAACGAATGCCGGTTAGTGGATATCGCCGACAACGACGTGGCGGAAAAGGCATGAAAGGCACCACTACTAAGGATGATGATTATGTAGAACATCTGTTCGTGGCCACCAATCACAACTACATCCTTTTCTTTACTGAGAGAGGTAATTGTTACTGGTTGAAGGTTTACGAAATCCCTGAAGGTTCCAGACTTGCCAGAGGTCGCGCAATTGTTAACCTGATTGATATTGAGAAGGATGATTCCATTAAAACATTTGTACCGGTTAAAACCCTGGATGATGAGGAGTACATTAAATCTCACTCAATAATCATGGCAACACGAGAAGGGCAGGTTAAAAAGACTTCACTTGAAGCCTATAGCCGACCTCGACGTGACGGAATTATTGGTATCAACATTAAGGAAGGCGATGCTCTCCTTGGTGCGGCCCTTACTGATGGTGAAAGCAATGTAATTCTTGCCAACAGAAACGGACGAGCAATTCGGTTCCACGAATCCGACGCCCGCGAAATGGGTAGAAACACATCCGGAGTTCGCGGCATGACCCTCGGTAAAGATGATGAATTGGTTGACATGGTTGTGATTAAAAACACTCATGAAGCTACTGTTCTTGCCATCTCTGAAAATGGTTACGGTAAACGGTCACTTGTTGATGATTATCGTGAGCAAAGCCGTGGCGGAAAAGGAGTTATCACTCTTAAGATCACTCCAAAAACCGGCAAACTTGTTGCCCTTAAAGAGGTATCCGATAATGATGATCTGATGATTATCACTGAAAAAGGAAAAGTAATCCGGATGCAGTGCAAAGGACTTCGAACGATGGGTAGAAATACTCAGGGTGTTCGAATCATGCGCCTCGACGAAGAAGGGAAAATTGGAGGTGTTACACGAGTCGTCAATGAAGATGATGACGAAGATGAAGCACCGACAGTAGAATAACTTCTACTTATATATCACTATTAAAAAAGGCTCCTGTTTAGGAGCCTTTTTTTGTTTAAGCTATTTATTAGTATTTAAAACATCTAATGATTCAAAACGTGGCTCAACCTATTCATGATATATTTTAGCAATGAAAATCTTAACTACTTCTGTACTTTTCTCTTTATTTTCATGTTTTACAAATGCAGAAGCTCAAATAAATTTTACTGTTAGTTATAAAAAGCTTTTCACTTCAATTACCCAATTTTAAGTCAGAATTTAGCTAACCGGAATATTCAGGCTTATTACAGTGATATGCGAGAACTTCGTAATTTCTATGAAAAGAATAGTTTAGTAACAAATATCTTTCAGCTTAAGGACATGTTTGCACTAGAAGTTCTTTATATGCACAGAGAATATGAAAGAGAGTTAGTACTATTTGATAAAGAATTTAATCTCTTATGCAATAGTGTACTACCTATACAATTAGATGGTCTTGAAGTGCCTAAATTCCATTTTTCAGATAAAGAATTTTTATATGTCTATCGAGAAGAAATTCATAATGACAATGATTTCAAAACATTTGTAACTGCTTATAATCCTGTTTGTCAATAATTTATTCCTGATGAAATATTTCCGCCGACTGATGTTCAACAGCTTTTCAACGTTTTTATAAACATACCCTTTGCCCCCTTTTTTAAGGGGGAGTTTAACATACTAAAATTTAAATACCTAACTATGAAGTTAGTAGTTATAAAGTATTTTGAATCCTTTAAACCTGATCCATCATTTTTTTCAATAACTCCCTCCTCTTGTTCTTTAAAATTTCTGGAGAGATGATTTCGACCTTATCGCCAAACTGTAGCAGCCATTCGTTGATGTAGTCTAAATTTTCAAATTTAAACGAGACCTTAATTATTTTATCACAAACCCTGTTTTGATTAAAAATTTTAGTTGGTAGGTTTGCCTTAAACGCACGATCTGCTTCATTATAAACCTGCACCTCTATAATCCGACCGGACTCGTTAGACCCAAAAATTAACGCCTCTACATCAATTTCCTCGCTAAGAGAGTAGATTTGACCCGATATTGTAACGTTATTCATGCGATCGAGTACAAAATTCCGAATCG
>PWFZ01000450.1 GCA_003555185.1 Balneolaceae bacterium
AGGCCTACGTCTGATTGATGATTTTCACATCCCGCCTGCCCCAAAATGTCGTTAAATACACTCTTAGCTAATCTATTTATACGCATCTGGGTGTTTAACGATATTTTTATATCGCAACTGAAGGTCTTCCAGTTCATGCTGTTCTTTCAAATGTTCTTTACCTGTATTTCTAATCATTTCAGCATGCTTACGCAGACTTTCGTAATGCCCTGGTTGTGAAGCTTGATTTATGACCGTTTGGATGACCTCCATTAGCTTTGTCATAACAACAGGAGTAGACAGAGAATTCTGTCGTATTTGGTTAAAGGCAGTATCAACATAGCCTTCGAATGTTGACTGTTTTTGAATCATAAGAAGTTTTCCTTCTTCTGAATAGTGATAAGGAGATGGAAAGTGGCGATGGGTTAACGTGCTTAGAATTGCCCCTAATCTATCTATACAATTTATTGCAGTAAAAGGGTCATTTATTCCGGGAGAAAGCGCACGAACGGCTACCTCTACTAGTTGTCTAAATCCATATTCAGCATTTTGAGTTAAATTTTGATGTATTCCCAAAATTAAAGTGTCATTCAGCTTATCATCTAATAATCCATCAACTTTTTGCGGTGGCCATACCTGCATGATATGGCTTCCTTTGGTTATAAAATCTCCCGGTTTGTGTAAGATTTCAACAATAAGATTATCTGTCTCTGCCAGCTTCAGAACTTCATCATACTTTATCATCTGCAGATAATTACTCTCAGCAGCTTTAAGAGTATATGCTTCATCATAAAAAGACTCTGGCAAATCAGGTTCCGCACTCTTCCAACTCTCAAATTTATTCTCTTCTTCTTCAGAAAATTGACTTTCTACAGCTTCTGATGTCTCATCATATATTTTATTTATAATACTTTCTGCCTGTATGTTTGAAGAGACATGATGTATGAAATAAATTAACACCCCTACACTAAAAAAAACCAGGATAACTCCCACAGTAACAGACATATAGGGAATAAATTCATTTTCGCCATTCCCTCTTACGCTTCTCAAAATTAACAGGCTATAAATAAATGTGGCTATAAACGTCCCCAAAGTTACCTGATTACCTGTATCGCGCATAAAGTTGCGCAACACCCGGGAACCGAATTGACCCGAAGCCAGGGTAAGAGTTACTATTGTTATTGAAAAAACAACACTCGTAACTGTAATCATTGATCCACTAATGGCAGCTAAAATTGAACGAGCTCCGTCGGCTCCACCACTGTAAATCCACCACGAAACCGGTGATTCCAAAATAATTAATTCACGGTCAACCAACAGAGTAATTATAGATAATACTATAGCTCCAAGTGTCATTAATGTCGGAACAAACCAAAAACTTGTCCGAATATGTTCCCACATACTTCTTATAGTAACTTTCATAGGTAGGTGAATTAAATATGTTACTCTCTGATTTCTAATAAGTTATATGCTAAATACCTGAAAAAGTTCAAAAAAAGGTTGAGAACTATTTCTTTCTAAAACACTCTTGCTTCTATAAATGCTTATAACCTGAGTTCGATTGATAAAAAACGAGTACAGAGACCTTCAGCCGGATAGCGGAGAAATTTAAAAAGTTGTACATTTGTTTCTCGAGATTCTATTAACATGTCCCTTCCCCCCTTTTTAACAAGGAATTTCAGCACCTATTTTAATAATCAAACCTATTCTGCGTTGAAAAAAGAAATCAGCTACCGTGGCGCAAAATAATGAACAGCTTTAAACAGTTACTTTTTGCATTATCTTTCTTAAATAGATCTGTTTAACATTAGGCCGATCAACTTTTCATCAAAAATGTAATTCCCATGGATTCTACAACAGCTTCCCTTGATGGTTCAATAAAACTATTCAACTATTATAAAATGCTTACTGAAAAAACGTTAAAACAGCTTTCTGATGGAGAGCTGCATCATGCCCCCTCCGGTGAGCTAAATTCCGTTGCTGTTCTGATGAAACATATCTCAGGAAATATCACTTCGCGATGGACAAATTTTAGAACTGAAGACGGTGAAAAACCGTGGCGAAACAGGGAAAATGAATTATGATGATATAGAATCACGTAAGGAACTCCTCGAATTCTGGGAAAAAGGATGGGAACTGCTATTTGATTCCCTCAATTCGATTGAAAGTCATGAAATTAACGAGATTATTTATATCCGAAACGAAGGACACACCATACTTGAAGCTGTTGAAAGACATCTTGCTCATGTGGCTTATCATACCGGTCAAATAGTTATGCTTGCAAAATGGATGCGTGGAAAAAACTGGGAAAGCTTAACGATTCCCAAAGGAAAAACGGAAGAGTTCAATCAAGAAAAATTCAGCCACTCTAAAACTCGTGGTTTTTATAAAGACAGGTTGAAATAATTTCAAAAAGACAGGTAGTATCACCATAGGAGCAATAAACTAAACAAATACATTTTACCGTCGATTATTCGTAAAAAGGTTTGAGCTATTCGGGTAAGCACTGTGGTCTGAATAAATAGCTGATATTATATATGAATGTTGAATGTGATGTGATTTATCTACTTATTTATAATACTAGTCATTGAGAGACTGACTATTTAATAGAGATAAAGGACCATTAATTACAATAGCTACCTAATTAAGAGAGCACTATGAACTACGTAGAAACAACATCCAAAAACAAACCGGAAATTGCAGATTCTGATCGTAAATCGATTATTAATGATGCATTGGCTGCAGGCGATATTCAGATTAACGGACCGCGCCCATGGGATATTCAAATTCATGATGAGCGCTTCTACAAACGAGTACTTGCCGAGGATGCTCTCGGTTTGGGAGAATCCTATATGGAGGGCTGGTGGGATGCCGAAGAGCTTGATAGTTTCTTCTTTCACTTGCTGAGAATCGATCTCAATAATATAAGGATGTCCTGGCAACGAAAGTTGACTCTGGCAAAGGATAGACTGCTGAATCGTCAAAGCAGGAGACGCGCTTTTGAAGTGGGTAAACGCCATTACGACCGGGGGAATGACCTTTTTCAGATAATGCTTGATCCGTTAATGACCTATACCTGTGGATACTGGAAAACTGCCAATACGCTTAAAGAAGCGCAGGAGGCAAAGCTAGATCTGGTCTGCCGAAAAATTGATCTGCAACCGGGGCAAAAAGTACTGGATATCGGTTGTGGATGGGGCAGTTTCATGAAATACGCAGCAGAACACTATGGTGCCCATGCGGTGGGCGTGACCGTCTCCAAAGAGCAAGCCGCACTCGGACAGGAACTCTGCGCTGATCTTCCGGTAGAAGTCCGGCTACAGGATTACAGGGATGTTAACGAGAAATTTGATCACGTGGTTTCCCTGGGTATGTTCGAACACGTCGGTCCAAAAAACTATCGGACGTTTTTTGAAGTGGCAGACCGGTGCCTGAAACAAGATGGATTACTACTTCTGCACACCATCGGTAATATTTTCTCAGACCGCTCAACCGATCCGTTTACCGAAAAATACATTTTCCCAAACAGTGTGATACCTTCTATTCGCCAGATTGGGGAAGCGACGGAGCGGCTTTTTATCATGGAAGACTGGCACAATTTCGGCGCTGACTATGACCCCACTTTAATGGCGTGGAATAAAAATTTTGAAGCGGGATTTGATTCATTACCGCCACGCTACGATCAAACCTTTCACCGAATGTGGCGCTACTTCCTGCTTTCCGGTGCGGGATCCTTCAGGGCAAGAAAAATGCAGTTGTGGCAAATTGTAATGTCGAAACAAGGCATCATCGGAGGATATGATTCTATTCGTTAAAGATGACATACATTTTTATCAGACATAATTATGCCGTATGCCCCGGGTACCTGCAAATTCAAAAATCTGATGCAATCCATCCCCCGCAGAACTTGCCATAGAAATAGAATTGCCATTTTGTTGAAGTTTTTCAGACAGTTGGATAATCTCTTGTTTTTCAATTTTTGCAACAGCCTGATTCCCAAAAACAGGATTTAGTTCAACATCAATAAAGCGCTCGAATTCCCGGCGGGCTGATTCACTTAGTGTTCGCAAGTGGTTTGTTTTAAAGGCCTGAGTAAGTTCCTCAAACGTAATGGGTTTGTACGTGATCACCTTATAAATACCGATTGCTGCGCAGATGTGTGAAATGCCATGCAGCAGATCTATTCTCCAAAAAGCGATATCCCATTGATGCAGATATGGAATATTCGTTGTGATCCATAACGTAAAACAGCCGACAATAATGAAAATTCTACCGGGTGGATAATGCTTGATTAATACAAACAGTAATCCGGCTGCTATAACCGCAATTATTAAATGGGAAGGTAGAATAAAGTGCAGGCCTAAAACACCTATACCCGCAATTAATGCCGTTTGTGTATACTTTGACCCCATTGTATAATCGATTAAGCCAATTAGCATAAAGTACATCATCGACAAATCGAAGGTGTGCCAAAAAGGAGAATGAACCCAGTGCCATCCTGCTGACCCAACTCCCAAAAATATGGTAATGAGCCCCATATATTGCGAGCGTTTAAAAATAAGTATTCCAAAAAGGATGAAAACCAAATTCGATAAAGAGCTAATTGGTTCGAGCATGAGCATAAATTTTAAGTGTACAACAAGGTTTGTTGCATATAGTAATTCTGTACTATTACTGTTTAAATTTCTGTGTTTTTCTCGTTGATCGGCATGGGCGAAATACTGCCCTTTAAGAAATGTATAACTTGTAACTCCTGATATTCAGACGTGAATTCAGGCCTCACTTGATTGGGAAGGCGTAGTGGTTTATTTACGATATAGAAGTAATATTATTGCCTGAAATTTGCATATTTCTTTTTCAAGTTTATAAAAGTAACAGATCACTATCCGGGTCAAAATCTTTTTAGAGCTGATAAATCCTCGCTTCCCAAGGCAGTAAATGATTTTGATGTAGTTCTGATTCCAATTGATTGGTCAAAATCAGCTCAACCCCTTCCAAATTTATATCCGAGATATCGCAGAGCTCATCAGAAAAGTTCAGCAAAATATGAAGCAGGTCATCTTCGTCTTCGCGGATATATGAAAAAAGCTGCGAATGATCACCGTCCGTCTGTTCATACTCTCCGTAAACCAAAACCGGATTATTTTTCCGAATGGTGATCAGCCTATTATAAAACCAAAAGATTGAATTCTGATCATTCACTGAATCCTTCGCATTGATAGTCATGTAGTTCGGGTTCACTTTCATCCAGGGTGACCCTTCGGTAAATCCTGCGTGTTTGTTTCGGTTCCATTGCATGGGTGTCCGGGCATTGTCACGGCTGTATTTTTGCACATACTTTAAAAGTTCATCAGGATCTTTTCCCGCTTTTACCCATGCCTCTTTTGCGTGTCTGGTTTCAACGTCTCGATAATCCTCAAAAAAGGGATAGGCAACATTTGTCATACCAAGTTCTGATCCTTGAAAAATACATGGTGTCCCCCTCATTGTCAGAAGCATCATTGCTAGAAGCTTAGCTGATTCCCTTCTGTAGATTTTATCATTCCCAAACCTGGATACCATTCGCGGGTAATCATGATTATCCAGATAGACAGAATTCCAGCCCTTTTTTGATACCGCCTCATCCCACTCCCTGAATATTTTTTTGAACTGAATAAAACTTCTGTGAATCGGGTCAAACCGTCCGCCCGGGCCGGAATCCATGATCATATGATCAAACTGGAATATCATATTCAGTTCTCCACGATCGTCTCCCACATATAAAAGAGCTTTCTCTTTAGGAACACCTACGGCCTCTCCAACCGTTGTAATATCGTAACCACTCATAACTTCTTCGTTCATCTCTCTCAGAAATTCATGAACCCGCGGACCGTTGGCATACACCTGTTCTATAACATCCGCAAAATTATCAAGATTTGTATCGGGAAAATCTGTACGCTTAGAAATGAGAGAAATAACATCCATTCGAAAACCATCTACTCCCTTATTGAGCCAGAATCGCATCATACTGTAAATTTTCTCCCGTACAGTGGGGTTCTCCCAATTCAGGTCGGGCTGTTTTTTTGTAAACAAATGCAGATACCATTCTCCCGTTTTTTCATCATATTCCCAGGCATCTCCGCCAAAAAAGGACTGCCAGTTATTAGGCTTTTCCGGCTTCCAAAAGTAGAAATCACGATAGGGATTCTCTTTTGACTCTCTCGACTTTTGAAACCATTCATGCTCATCCGAAGTATGATTGACTACAAGGTCCATGATTAATTTCATACCGCGATCATGAACACCTACCAGAAGTTCATTAAAATCTTCCATGGTACCGGCTTCTTTAATGATTGCCCGATAATCGCGGATATCATACCCATAATCATCATTTGGCGAATCATATACGGGACAAAGCCACAATACATCCACTCCAAGCTTTTTCAGATAATCTAGTTTTTCAATGACTCCCCGTAGATCTCCGATTCCGTCACCATTGCTATCCTTAAAACTTCTGGGATAGATTTCATAAATAACGGCTTCTTTCCACCAGTTTTTTTTCATTTTATTAGGACTTTCATCTCTTGATATAATTGTTCAACTAAAACGATATGATCATCTAAAAATTAAGGGAAATAAAAAAAGCCGAAGAGTACTCCTCCGGCTCAATTAGACATCCTAAAAACTGTCAACCTATTTTAGGACGACATCTTGGCTTAAGAAAGGAGTGTTAGTGAACCTTGTCACCATCTACTTCTTCCTCCTCTGATCCGTTCTCATCATCTTCTTCATATTCAACATCTGATTCCTCTTCATCTTCATAATCGTCCATTGCTTCCGCCCTTGCGCCTACAGGTTCAGCCCTGGTTTCGGTATGCATTATCGCTTTCCAGTCACCATCATTCTTCACCCATGTTGATGAAGAATAAAATGTACCGGAAAAGGGATCTCCCATGTACTCCCCATCAGAAGCCACTTCGTACATAATGATGGCAACATTTTCCGCCGGTGACATCACCCGAATGTTCGATAGTTCAAACGAATTCATCGTGAGATTATTAATATTCTCAATCTCTTCATCCTTGTTAACCATTCCCGCACTGTAAATGGAAACGAACTCATCGGACAAATTTCGTTCAAATGTTTCCATGTCACCTGACTGAATTGCTTCATACATGGCCTTTTCTTTCTTGGTAATTTCCTCTTCTAATTGCGCTGATTGGGCGAACCCTACAGACGTAATCATACAAAGGATAATTACCGGTAATATGTATTTTTTCATAACTCTCTCTTCTTTTAATTATATGTTTTTTTTAGCCTTATATACCACCCTATCACCTAAACTACATAGTAGTATATATACTTACTCAAACATTTACAATTGCATAAATTACTTTACAAATTAAATCTATTTATGAATTACTAATTCGAATTACCCATTCGCGTCTTCAATCCATACTTTTCTGATGTGGCATTAAACTTATCGCGTATTGATTTTTCCAGATCAATACCTTCCTGCATAGCAATTAAATCTGCACAGATAATTACATCTGCCAGCTCTTCAGCAAGTTCTTCAACGGTAGTTCTGCTGCCTCTGATTCCAAGCCGTTCACGCTCCAGTTTCTTTATAAGGTTGCACGCTTCACCTACTTCTCCTGCAAGTTCATTTCCCCGATAGGACAAACTTATCTGATTATCCTCATCCCACTCTTTTTGTCTCATTTTATTCGCTTCACGTAAGCTCATTGGTATATTGTTATTTTCAGTCTTCTTCATTAATTAATCTGTTGTTTTTACACATAAAAAATCCCGGCGGTTATGTGAACCGACGGGATTTTATATTTCAACCAATACCTGATCTTAACACATCAAATGTACAGGTATAATTTTATTTTGAACTTATCTCAGCTGCATTTTTCACATATCGGTTTATCCATTCCGATTGCTCATAGAGCATATGCAAAACGGATTCCCTTGAGCGGTAGCCATGACTCTCCTCAGGTAGCATCACCAGTCTTGCAGTTCCACCAAGACCACTCACAGCAGCATACATACGTTCACTCTGCATGGGGAAGGTACCCGAGTTATTGTCTTCAGCTCCATGCAGGAAAAGGATCGGATCCTTGATTCCGTCAGCCTGCATAAATGGAGACATACTCAAATAGATATGAGAAGCATTCCAATAATTTCGCGGCTCAGCCTGGAAACCAAATGGGGTTAATGTACGGTTATACGCTCCACTTCGTGCAATTCCTGCCCTGAATATTCTGGAATGAGCAAGTAGGTTAGCAGTCATAAATGCACCGTAGCTATGTCCGCCAACGGCTGCACGATTACGATCACCGACACCTCTTTCTTCGAGTTCATCGAGTACGGCTTCTGCACTTAATATTAGCTGCTCCACAAATGTATCATTCGGATTTGCATCCCCTTCACCAACAATTGGCATGGTTGCATTTTCAACGACGGCAAAACCCTGAGTGAGAGCAAAGTGTGGCCCCCAATAGCTCATACCGGCAAAGCGGTGAGGAGAATCTGCAATTTGTCCGGCTGCATCAGCGCTTCGGAATTCCCGCGGATAAGCCCAGACAAGTACCGGTAACTGCCCGTCGGAATCCTTGTCGTAATTCGGAGGTAAATAGAGCGTTGCTGATAAACTCACTCCGTCCTCACGCTCATACTGAATAAACTCTTTATACACATCTTTGAGTTGAGGTGTTGGGTGCTCAAAAAATGTGATTTGTTCGAGGCTGCCTGAGTCTGTATTCCGTACATAAAAGTTTGGCTGTTCGTCCACACTTTCACGACGGGTAATTATTTTTGAACCGTCCTCTTCAAGCAGCGTTACAACCTGCTCATAGTAAGGACTTTCTGATCGCCATAATTCTGTTGATTCTTTAGTTTCTAGATTAAATTCAGACAAAAACGGACGATTTCCTTCCGGTGTGGACCCGATACCTGTCATCAACAGTGAAGTACCATCATTAACAGTGTTCAGTACCCAGGTTCCATACTCAGACCGTTTCATTTCCGGTGAACCGGGATCATCATAACGATCTTCAGTTGACCGGTCTATAATCAAATCTACTTCTTCAGATGGGTTATTGGGATTAATTTTCCAGACTCTTTGGTGACGGTCACTTCTCCAAAATTCCGTAACCAGCGCAAAGCCATCTTCACTCCACTGTAACCCTGAGTATCGATATTCCAGATCAATATGCTGTGTGGGATCTGCTTCAAATGGCGCATCCAGTGTGTAAACACGATCTCGAAACGGAACATCAACAGCAGGGTCACCATTATCCAGTGCTTCTACCCAACTGAGGGTTGAGGGTGCATCGTTTCTCCAGCTAACAGAGCGCGGCCCTTCTGTTGTAGCAGAAAAAGCGATGGGAACGCGATCAGCCAACGGCAATTCTGCAAATTGATGAACCAAGCTTCCTTCCCGATCCATAACGTAAATATTTTGCGGGAAGCGAAAAGCAGGCACACGATATGAATAAGGTCGTTCCGTGTTATTAACTAGTATAAATTGACCATCAGGAGACAGAGATACGGATCTGTAGATTGTCGGTACGCCTAAATTCATCCTTGTGCCATCGAGGGCAACTTCGGCGAGCTGAGAAGTAAAATAGTAATCAAACAAATCTTCATCATGGCTATCCTGCAGCAAATCCTGATAGGTTCTGGCGGGGCGTGCTTCGCCCAAACTTTCCTGAATTACCGGTCCTGTAGGAATCATACTTTTTTCAGGAGTATCGCCCCTGTTTTCCGGCACCATTTTTACAATCAATGAACCGCTGTCACGGTCCCAGCTGTACGGTGAACCGTAATATGTGTTATTAACTCCACCTGAAGTAAGCTTACGTGCTGATGCACTGCTTACATCCACAACCCAAAGATCGAGACTATTTTCAGTATTCAGTAAAAAGGCAAAATGGGATCCATCCGGTGCCCAGCTGATATTTGTCATAACGGGATCATCAGGCAATCCGCTTACTGTTCTGTCTTCTCCATTGCTCATATCCCTCAATGTAAACCCAATCACATAACCGGAACGGCTCGGACCGTTTGTATTAGGATTAATTCGAATTCCAGCCAAACGAAGTTCAGGCTGTGCCAATTCTGCAATGGATGGGAGTGCCGGTACATCCTGAATTAGCAAGGTATTTCGGTCAGGAGAGAAACTGACGGATGGTGTTCGAGCTCCATCCACCAGATCAATAAGATCCTGAGATGGTTCCTGATAGGTATCCTGCGACATTACCGGCAGGGCGAACATCAGTCCGAAAGCAAGAACTGATAGAAATATTTTTGGTAGTTTTAGACTGGTAGTTGTTTTTTTCATAGAACCGATTTTGAGTTAATGCCCAATTGATTGATTAACATGTATTTATATATTGAACTAGTTTAATAAATTCGTGGCAAAAAAAATCCCGAAGGTTACACCTTACATTGGTAAACCCCGGGATTTAAATTCTTAAAAAATATCTGCCTTATGGGATCAAAGCAGTGCTTTCATGTAATCTCTGCGCATTTTTGCGATGGATGAAATACTGATTCCGACCGGACAAACCGCTTCACATTCAGCGTGATTTGAGCAATCGCCAAACCCTTCTTCAGCCATTTGGTCTACCATCGCTATTGTGCGCTTTTTCCGTTCGGGCTGTCCCTGAGGCAGCATATTCAAATGAGCCAGTTTTGCACCGGTAAACAGCGATGCAGATGAATTCGGACACGCAGCCACGCAAGCACCACAACCAATACAAGTTGCATAGTCAAACGCCTCGTTAGCAATATCCTGCCCAATCGGTATAAGGTTTGCTTCGGGGGCTGAACCTGTTTTAACAGACACATATCCACCCGCTTCAATAATGCGGTCTAATGAACTACGGTCTACAACAAGAT
>PWFZ01000150.1 GCA_003555185.1 Balneolaceae bacterium
GCATCAGCCTCTTTTTTTGAAAGGGTCATTGGCTTTTCGATGATCACGTGCTTATCAGCAAGCAGTGCAAAACGTGCCTGGTTAAAATGAATGGCGTTTGGTGTTGTAATCACCACAAGATCTATTAAATCATCCTTTAACAAATCTTTCAAATCCTGAACTATTTCAATATTTGGATGATTATCCCGTGCCTCAGCACCGGTTCTCTGAACGACTTTTTTTATCTGCAATCCCTTTACAGATTGAATAATAGGAAAGTGAAAAGTCTTTGCCGAACTACCGTAACCTACTATGCCTACGCAAATGGGCTTTGACATAAAATGCTGATTATAAAATTTGAATGATTTTTGTTCTCTGATAAAATAGCTTACCTCTATATTAGATAGCAGGTTCAAATCATCATTCCAAGTCTTAAAACAAAAAAAGGTTGAAGAGATGACAAATAACTACTTCAACCTTAACCCTAAAGTCATCAAGAAATCTTTAGCAAAAATATTATTTAATTTTCTCGTTCTAAACCCGGGTCACAAGTCGATGCTTTAAAATACCAGTAAATCGGGCACCAGGAAACTACACCGGACGCTATGGGAATAATCCCTATCAGACCCCAAAGAGATTCAGTTACAAATCCAATTCCCAAAATAACGATACCAATTACTACTCGTATCACTGTATCTGCATTTCCTACATTTTTTTTCATGATTGTCATAATGTTCACCATTTATTGAGTTTTATACTTCTCTTCTTTTTGAAACTGTACATCATTTATTTCACTTATAGAATACACAGAAACATCCACTCCCATTGTAATGGTAGCCATGGTGTTGATGTAGGGGAAATACTTACATGAACCCCTCGGACGGGGACGTCCGGGTTACGTAACCCGAAGCTCCCGCTTCGGCACCACTACTTGCGAAATACATACTCATCCCAAGGCACATCACTGGAAAAATCACATTTAATAATTGATTACCAAGCCTTGCGGAACCCTCGGACGGGGACGTCCGGGCTACGTAACCCGAAGCATCTGCTTCGGAACCACTACTTACAAAAGAGAAGCTCATCCCGTGATACATCGCTGGGAATGCATGCATTAATTACAAGTACTCGGCAAACTCAGGCTTGCAGTAAGTATATGGCCACTGTTTCCATTCGTTTATGAGTCCAGCTTTTACCGGGTTATATAGAGTGTATTTCAGAGTATTTTCAAGTTCAGCTTCATCACGAATAACCCTGTCATAGCTTTCATATTGCCAGAATGATCCCTTTCGGACAAGCAGTTTGTTTGCCTCTTTAGCTGTATAAGATTTAATATTTTTCATGATTGATGTCACCGGCAAATTAACATCATACTGTTCCAGATGGCGAAATACGAAGTGAACATGATTTGACATGATAGTAAATGCATATAAATCATAACGAGTTTGGTCATAAAAGTGTAAGGAATCAACTACTATTTTAGCCACTTTTTTATTGGATAACCAAATTGGACCAGTTAACTCTCTATCTAAAAAATCATCAAATGACCTAAATATTTTGGCCTCGAATTTGTCTACTAGTTCACTCTCTTTTGATTCTTTTTTCAACTTCTTGAGTTGATGATATTTTTCTTTTAAATGTGTTATTACCTCCTTAGGTAAGGAACCAGCTAATCTAAATGTAACGAAAAACTCTGCTCCCTTTGGCTGCCAATGTGGTAGATTCCTCCTGTAAAAATCCATTATACAAAGCTTAAATTGATAACGTAGTCAAAAGATTCAGATTCATAATGTTACAAGAACAAACTCATTTCTCAAAACAATTGTCAATCTATGATAAAATACCAAGCCTTGCGAAACCCTCGGACGAGGACGTCCGGGCTACGTAACCCGAAGCTCCCGCTATTTCATCGTATGTGGAAAAACCCCAGGCTGAAAGCCTGATATAGTGTGAATGTCGCCAAAGCAGATCCCTCCATTTCGAAAGACCATTTCGCAACCAACATCTAATTTTACGAAACGAAATCTATTCCAGGCCTTCAGCCTGATGCTTTGACTCGACCTCCATTCCCGGGGTGTTGCCCCGGGCTGTGATATAACAGGCTTTCAGCCTATGGGACTATACCATGAAATAGATAAATGAAATCCGTAGCTCCTGTTTCGGTATTAATTTGTCTTAATCTGTTTGATATAAACTTTACAATGGTAAACCCCTATTTGTTACACTCGGACGGGGACGTCCGAGTTACGTACACCACCATTATTTAGGTTTCCGCTCGCGGGTGATTGTCTTATTTTAAGCTTTATTAGAATTAAGAATTTAGAGGAAGAAAAATGTCCCGCTTTGAAGGGGGCTATGGGGGATGATTTTTAGTGACTTCAACTATTTGCGTTGTTTATATACTTAATCAACGCTCATCAAGTCATCCCCCTGCTCTCTACGTTCGCCTCCCCCTTCAAAGGGGGACTTTTGAAACATTAATTTATTTAAGTTCTATATATGACTACAATTCAAGGAATAATGATAGACCCGGTTCAACGAAAGCAATTTACCGGTGAAATAGAGATTGAAAACGGCAAAATTAAAGACGTAAGAGAAGTCTCAACAAAAGTCCCGGATCAATACATCATGCCCGGTTTTGTTGATTCACACATCCATATCGAAAGCTCCATGCTGATTCCGTCCGAATTTGCACGTCTTGCAGTCCGACACGGAACGGTAGCAACGGTTTCTGACCCTCATGAAATTGCCAATGTGTGCGGCATTGAAGGCGTTGAATACATGATAGAGAACGGAAATAAAGTGCCGCTGAAATTCAATTTTGGAGCTCCCTCCTGTGTGCCTGCAAATCCGTTCGAAACGGCCGGTGCTGAACTCGATGTTGATGCGGTTGAATCGCTTTTAAAACGGGATGATATTCTCTACCTCGCCGAAATGATGAACTGGCCGGGAGTGCTGAATGATGATCCCGATGTACTCGCGAAAATCGCAGCTGCCAAAAAGCTTGGCAAACCTGTAGATGGCCACGCGCCGGGACTCAAAGGTGAAGCTGCCCAAAAATATGCCAATGCGGGAATTTCAACCGATCACGAGTGTTTTACCATCGAGGAGGCACGGGACAAGCTAAAAGCAGGAATGATTATTGCCATTCGCGAAGGAAGCGCCGCAAAAAACTACAAAGCGCTGATTCCCCTGCTCGCTGAGGCGCCGGATAAAATCTTATTTTGCTCTGATGATAAACACCCCGACGATCTGGTTGTTGGTCACATCAACCTGCTTGCCGCGCGATCGCTAAAATTGGGCCATAACCTGTTTGATACGTTGCGAGCCTGCTCGGTAAATACGGTGAACCACTACGGGTTGAATGTGGGACTACTTCAGCCGGGCGATCCCGCCGATTTTGTTGTGGTTGATGATCTAGATGCCATGCACGTCACTCAAACATGGATTGACGGAGTTTGCGTGTACAAAGATGGGTCTGTTTTGTTTGATGATGTAGATTCTACCCGCATCAACAATTTCTCAAAATCTACGTTTACTCCTGGTGATTTTGCTTTTAAGACAGGTTCAGAATCTTCAACTATAGAAATGCCCGCCATTGTACCCGAAGACGGTGAACTGATGACCGGGAAGTCAATGGAACAGTTAGCTGTTAAAGACGGACAAGTTCTGGCTGACCCCGATCGGGATATTTTGAAAGTGACGGTTGTCAATCGCTATAAAAAAGCGAAGCCCGCCGTGGGATTCATCAAAAATTTCGGGTTGAAAGATGGAGCCATTGCATCATCCGTTGCCCATGATTGTCACAACATCATTGCCGTTGGAACGAGTGACGAGCAACTCAGTGAAGTGGTTAATTTAGTAATGGAAGCGGAAGGCGGGGTGGCTGTCGTCAATCAAGACCTACAGAAAGTACTTGCACTACCTGTAGGGGGAATTATGAGTGATCGTCCGGGTGATGAAGTGGGTGCTGAATATCAAAAGCTAACACATATGGCAAAAGAGATGGGCAGTACGCTTAACTCTCCATTTATGACCATCTCATTTATGGCCCTGTTAGTAATTCCCAGCCTGAAAATGAGCGATTTGGGTCTGTTTGATGGAGATAAATTCGAGTTTTTGTATAGAACGGAATCATAATTTTATTAAATCTCATCATGGAGCTCTGCTCCGTGATGCACAGCAGGCAGCTGGAGCTGCCACTCTTCGTGACGCAGCAGAGCTGCGTGACGAGATGTGAAAAGTTGCCGAATGAAATGTGTCTTCAGTTGATAATTGTTATAACTCCAATTATTTTCTTGATTCCCAATAACCCGGTTTTCGTCTAATATGCTTTACAGCATAAATTGTGACTATTTTTTTCGGAAATGTCATAAATAATTTCATAGGGCTCATTTTTTACGCGAAGCGAAATCGGTCAAGCAAAATTCTTCGGTCTTGATTGGTAAGTAAAGAACCAGATTTGGGATATGCGAGTGCCTGAGCGATAGCTTCTTCTATTTCATCAAGAAATTCAGCGCCAAGCCCCACAGATTTTTCTTCATAATACTGAATTGAACTAGTAAGTTCTTTTGCAGCATCAGGATGATATTGGAAAGTCATTTATTAAGAAGTTTCAAGCATCTTTATGAACTTCATGTCCTGCAATAGGCGTTACTTTACCTGATTTAATTTCTGCTTTTCGTCGTTTGACTTCATCAATCCAGGCTTGTTCAATATCATCATAGTCGACAAGCTTGTTTAGCTTATACAATGCCTGATTGGCCCAGACTACTTCCACTTGGCTAGGTTTTCTTTAATCCGCTTTTTGGCTTCTTCATGGGAAACAACATCACCTCTCGCTATTTGGCGTTCCGCTTCAATTAGCTCATCCATTAGATCGATTTTATCAACCATACGTTGATACTCAGATACATCCATTAAAACAGCCGCACTTTTGCCGTGCTGTGTCAAAACAATGGATCGCTTGTGTGTTTTGATGCGGTCGATAAAATCTGCTGCATGTTTTCGGAATTCGGAAAGTGGCTGGATATCTTGGTCTATTTCAATTCGTGCTGTGGCCATAATGATTATATTTTTTTAAACGTACTTTAAAAGTACGAAATTTATACGTAAGGGATAACTCATGCCATGCATTAACCAATGTATGGTATCAAACAGCTTTGCTCCGTGATGCACAGCAGGCAGCCGGAGCTGCCACTCTCCGTTACGCAGCAGAGCTGCTTGACGAGATGTAGAGTAAATTGTGGGAACCACACTTAGGCAAGAAACAGCAATGATCCGCAGTCTTATGACTGATGAAATTAACTGGTACGATTATTATGATTGTATATGAATGAACTTACTAAATAATGAAGTTTTTGAAATATAAGTTTCAGATCCATAGGGCTTATCAACTTCTACTTCTACTAATCCAAAATGAGCTAAAAATCTTGGAAAAGTGCGTAGTGAATAACACCTAAAAGCCTGATCTTCTCGAGTTGCATACCCGGTGTGCTCAATAGTCTGCAGTAGCCTCGGCAAAGCAGTGAAATATTTATCGGCGTAAAAACTATCCTGCATCTTTTCATCTCCATACTTACTGAGCAATACTAAAGAAAAGCCCAACCCAAATTGCCCAATATTATTTTGTCCATGACCGTCAAAATATGCCCAATTAAATTTTGTAGCAAAAGTATCAAAAAGCAGCCTCATCAGTTTATGTTTATTGGTTAACATGTCATTACCCTTTTTTGTTAAACTCAACTTTCCATGGCGTTTTTTAGCTATACCCATCTGTTCAATCAGAATTCGAGTTAAATGAATTGTATCTGCATCAGTTTCTTTATATAACTTGGATATTCCCGATTCAATATGATCGTCTTTTAAAAATCCTTGCTTATAAATGTCGGCTACTATTTTGACGGGCAGAAATCCTTTTTTGGTAAGACGAATTTCCTTTTTTTCGGCAATTAATTGAGCCAAATAACAAATTTGGTTTAGAATTGGGACTTGTTTGTATTCTGAATCACTAAGTGATTGTAATTCAATAGAACTATTGGGTCCGAATTTATCGTAAAGAAGATAATGCATTTGTGCAGGAGAAAGATCGTCAAGATCACGAATCGGACGATTATTTAAACCTTCAAAGAAGTTATTGTCATTATTATTCATGTAGAAACCTACTTTTCAATTCATTTTATTCAATCAGTCATTCACTCCGTGACAGCGGGCAGCTGGAGCTGCCACTCTTCGTTACGCAGCAGAGCTGCGTGACGAGATGAGATGCTATGCTAAGGTCAATCGTAATGAGTCCACATTCGAATCACTTTCACGATCTTTTCTTTCTCAAGTACTTGATAAACCAATCGATGCTGGATGTTAATACGCCTTGAGTAAGCTCCCTCTAAATTGCCGACAAGTTTTTCATAAGGAGGATATTCTTCAAAGGGATTCTCCTTTAATATTTCCATCAAATCCTCAATTTTAGGCTTTAATCCCGATGAAGCTGCCTTCTTAGCATCTTTTTTCGCTTGCTTTGTATAAACGAGTTTGTAATTACTCACCAGTCAAGTTCTTCATCGGTTTCTTCGATAGGTGTCTTCAGTCCTTTAATAATAGATTCCTGCATGCCAGGAATGGATGATAAGTAAAGTGTCTCCTGAATCGCTCGCCAGTCATCCTCGCTGATAAGTACCGCATTGGTTCTCTTACCGGTAATCTGAATTGGCTCATGAGTTTCAGAAGCCTCATCCAATAACCGGTAAATTTCTTTTCGGGCTTGAGTGGCAGTTAATGTCTTCATGATATGATTGGTTGATTGTATTTCAATTAACGTACGCCATTCCGTACTTATTATCAAGTATTTGAAAACAGGCAGCAGGAGCTGCCACTTGCTCGTTACGCAGCAGAGCTGCGTGACGAGATGGAATGACGGTTATTTTTTCCAAAAAATTACCACATCACTCCGCAGGAATTCCGGTTTTGAACTCCATCTATTACCGAGCCATTCAAAAGTCTCATCATGATAAAATACCACGTGGGTATCATCATTCCTGTAATGCCAGTCTTTAAAAAACACCTTCCCCTTATGACGCTTGGTCATAATGCCCAAAAAGCCACCGGCTTTCAGACAGCTCCACAGTCGATCCAGCTCTTTTAAAGGGTCATAAAGATGCTCAGCAGTCTCCGTAGTTGTGATAAAATCGTACTCTTTATCAAAAACTGATTTATCCGGTGCATAAAAAGGATCGTAAATCTCAACATTATGCCCCTTTTCTTCCAACATCACACTTAAAGCCGGCCCCGGTCCAGACCCGAAATCCAACCCGTAACTTTCAGGCGAAATTCTTTCTACCATAGGATCAAACATCCGGCTGAGAAACTTCCGATAATTTGGATCTTCAGGATCATTTTCATGCATATCATAACGTGAAACCTCCTCATCTGCCGATAGCCTCTGATTCGGTGGCACGAAAATCAACTTACAGTTCTGACAGTGGTAATAATCTCGTAAATTATCCATTCGGGTATCATCACGAAAAAACCGGCTTGTTTCCGGGCTTCCACAAAGTACACAGGTACAATTTTTCATATCTGTAACTTAAAAATTTGAGTTACGAAAAGGTATCTTTTACCTGACAATAAATCCTGTCGAACGTTTTCAGGTTTGATCACCGTTTTCTTACCTTGTATATATTCAATCTAAATTACTAATAGCGGTGATGATCCGTCTCATTTGATCATCAATAAAGTCATCTGCCCTTGAAAAAAAATACTGCCTACGACGCCATTGTTATAGGATCCGGCCCTAACGGGCTTTCTGCGGCTATTCGTCTCGCACTTGAGGGATTATCTGTAAAAGTATTTGAAGCATCTGATACCGTTGGTGGCGGCATGCGAACGAAAGAGCTTATGCAGCCGGGGTTCAAACATGACATCTGTTCTGCGATTCATCCATTGGCAGCCTCCTCTCCTTTTTTAAAGCAGCTTCCACTTGCTGATTTCGGACTCGAATGGATTACTCCTGAGTTCCCGGTCGCTCATCCTATGGATAATGGCGACGCCGTGGTAATGCACCACAGCTTGAAAAAAACGATGGACGAACTGGGGCATGATGGTAAAAAATATCAATCGGCAATGGAGCCGATTATTGAAAACTGGGATACACTCACCGCTGATTTTTTAGGTCCGCTTCGCTTTCCCAAACGCCCCATCGATTTGGCTCTGTTTGGCTTGAAAGCATTTCAGCCGGCAAGTTTATTTCAAAGGCGTTTTAAACAGGAACGAGCGAAAGCGCTCTTTGCCGGACTTGCAGCGCACAGTATTCTGCCTTTAAACGCCGTAGCCACTTCAGCGATAGGTCTGGTTCTGGGAGCAGCGGGACATGCCGTGGGATGGCCTCTTCCAAAAGGTGGTTCACAATCCATTGCCGACGCCATGAAAGACTACTTTATTTCCCTTGGCGGAGAAGTTGAAACCGGGGTGGAAGTGACTTCGATGGATCAGTTGCCAAAAGCGACCTCCTACCTTTTCGATCTGACCCCAAGGCAACTTATCGACATAGCCGGTGATCGTTTTCCTGAAGCGTATGTAAACGTGCTCAAGAAATATCGCTACGGCTCCGGTGTTTTTAAGATTGATTATATCCTAAAAGAGCCGGTTCCCTGGAAAGACCCACGATGTAATAAAGCAGGCACTGTACATTTAGGCGGCACTTTTGATGAAATTGCCGCTTCAGAAAAAATAATGGATGAAGGTGGAATCCCCGATGATCCCTATGTTTTGGTAGCTCAGCAAAGTCTGTTTGATGATACTCGAACCCCCGATGACCGGCACACTCTATGGGCATATTGCCACGTTCCAAATGGTTCAACTGTAGATATGACCCGGCAAATTGAAAATCAGATAGAACGTTTTGCTCCCGGCTTTCGAGATATCGTTGAAGAACGGCAGACCATAAACACCGATCAGTTTCAGGAATATAACGCGAACTATTTTGGTGGTGATATCAATGGAGGCCGGCAGGATATCCGGCAGCTTTTTACACGCCCTGTTCATTTGATTCACCCCTACGCTACTCCCGCTGAAGGTATTTACCTTTGCTCCTCATCCACACCTCCCGGTGGCGGTGTCCATGGAATGTGCGGATATCATGCCGCAGATCTGGTTTTAGAAAAGGAATTTGGATTAAGAAAATCGATCCGGAATTTTCAGGGATGATTAAGAATTTAATTGAACTCACAAAAAACTCACCAATCTGGTCCCGAAACCGAAAAACCGGATCAGATTCTATGTGGTGGAATATTGTCACCGTTGGCATAGCTCTCCTGGTATCCATTCCTATTTTTACGGTGGCTGCGAACCTTTTTGTATCGAGTGGTGATGTTTGGCAGCATTTGGCTTCCACGGTTCTGCCGGATTATGTAAAAAATTCACTTTGGCTTCTTGTTGGAGTTGGTTCAGGTGTATTTATTTTAGGTGTAGGAACCGCCTGGCTGGTAACAATGTGTCGTTTTCCGGGAAGTAAATATTTTAACTGGTTGCTTATCCTGCCAATGGCAGTTCCGGCCTATCTGATGGCCTACACTTATACCGATTTTTTAGCCTTTACAGGACCTGTTCAAATGCTATTGAGGGATCTTACAGGCTGGGGGTATGGTGATTATTGGTTCCCAAATATCCGTTCTTTGGGCGGTGCAATCCTCATGATGTCCTTTGTATTTTTTCCTTATGTATATCTGTTAACACGTGCTGCATTTCTCGAGCAATCCTCCTCATTACTCGAGGCAGGGAGAAGTTTAGGAGCCACTCCATTCGAAAGTTTTTATAAAATTGCGCTGCCCCTCGCGCGCCCATCCATTGCAGCGGGTATGGCATTGGCGTTGATGGAAACCCTGAATGATTTTGGTACCGTTGATTATTTCGGCGTACAAACGTTCACAACCGGAATCTACCGAACATGGTTTGGATTGGGTGAACGAGTTGCAGCCGCTCAGCTATCGGGATTTTTATTGGTATTTATTCTCTTTCTAATTCTTTTGGAAAGATGGTCTCGCAATAAAATGAGCACCCGGCCCGACAACAGAGGCCGTTTTCGTCAGCTGTTTGTGTATGAACTTAAGGGGTGGAAAGCGTGGGTAAGTACCATTGTTTGCTCCATTCCTGTCATTATTGGATTCATCATTCCGGTAATGATTCTTTTCGAAATGATGATTACCAATTTTGATGTCGCCGTAGATGCACGGTTTTTACGCTACAGTATGAATACCATTCTGCTTGCGCTTATTGCCGGCGTTTTGGCACTTCTTGTTGCATTGGTGATGGCGTACGGAACCCGTTTGAATCCTAATATTCTGACCAAAACGGCCACAAGAATTGGTTCCATGGGATACGCAATCCCCGGGTCAGTCATCGCAGTAGGGATACTCATACCGTTTGGCTGGGCCGATAATACAGTAGACAGCTTTATGAGAGAAACATTCGGTATTTCCACGGGATTGATACTCAGTGGAACCATTTTCGCACTCGTGTTCGCCTATATTGTTCGTTTTCTTGCCGTAGCCTTTAATACCGTTGAGGCGAGTTTGGGTAAAATCACACCTAATATGGATGAAGCGGCGCAGGGAATGGGCTTTAAATACGGAAAAATACTGCGTAAAATTCACATGCCAATGATGTCGGGCAGTCTTTTTGCTGCAATAATGCTCGTCGTGGTTGATGTGATTAAAGAACTTCCGGCAACCCTCATTGTACGCCCCTTCAACTTCGATACCTTGGCCGTACAGGTTTACAGGTTAGCTTCTGATGAGCGTCTGGCAGAGTCTTCGGGTGCTGCACTGGCTATTGTTTTGGTAGGGCTGATTCCTGTCTTTATACTCAGTAAATCTATTGCCAAAACCCGAAAA
>PWFZ01000141.1 GCA_003555185.1 Balneolaceae bacterium
ATAAATGGGTAGACAATCAGGTAGAAGTGGCTTCAAAACTTGATCAGGTTGAAGGGACTTTATCACAGGTTGAAAACTGGAATCCTGATGAAAAACCCGTGATTGAGGAGAGTCTGCAGACCATGAGAAATCACTGGGTGGAACGTCTTGATCCTTTACCAAAAGGTATTCTGGATGGCTGGGATGATCTTTATGCGAAATATCAAAAAGATCAGTTTGAGGTTCAGATTAGGGATAAGGTGTTCAAAAATGATCTATACAAAGAATCATTAAGCGGCACTAAAATTCCAAGAATTTCTCTTCCAAAGACAAAAAATAAGGGTGATCAGCTTCGGTTTGCCCTGAAAGAAAATTTACCGGGATATTTCCCATTTACTGCGGGAGTATTTCCGTTTAAGCGGGAAGGGGAAGATCCTACCCGAATGTTTGCGGGTGAAGGAACTCCGGAGCGGACAAACCGGCGATTTCACTATGTGAGTGAAGGGATGCCGGCTGCTAGATTATCCACTGCTTTTGATTCTGTGACTCTTTACGGTGAAGATCCCGATCATCGTCCCGATATTTATGGAAAAATCGGTAATTCCGGCGTAAGTATTTGTACGCTTGATGATATGAAAAAGCTCTACTCAGGTTTTGAGCTAACCAAGCCGACCACGTCAGTTTCTATGACAATCAACGGCCCAGCACCCATGATTCTGGCGATGTTCATGAATACAGTTATCGATCAGGAAGTAGAGCGATACTTGAAAAATGAAGGAAAGTGGGATGAGGCTCAGGAAAAAATTAAAGCTATTTTTTCTGAAAAGAATATATCTCAACCCAAATATGGTTTAGAACTTCCGAATGGAAATTCCGGATTTGGACTAAGTACACTGGGTGTTAGTGGAGATCAGCTTGTTGATGCAGAGACGTATGAAGAAATTAAATCAAAGGCATTAAAAGTAGTTCGTGGGACCGTTCAGGCGGATATCTTAAAAGAAGATCAGGCTCAAAACACATGTATTTTCTCTACAGAGTTTGCTTTGAAAATGATGGGGGATGTGCAGAGTTACTTTACCCAAAAAGGAGTGAGGAATTATTATTCTGTTTCCATCTCCGGCTATCATATCGCCGAGGCAGGGGCAAATCCTGTTACACAGGCTGCCTTTACACTTGCTAATGGTTTTACGTATGTAGAGTACTATCTATCCAGAGGAATGAGTATAGACGATTTTGCTCATAACCTGTCGTTTTTCTTTAGTAATGGATTGGACCCTGAATATGCGGTCATAGGCCGTGTTGCCAGAAGGATTTGGTCTATTGCCATGAAACATCAGTACACAGCCAATGAGCGTTCACAAAAGCTGAAGTATCACATTCAGACAAGTGGCCGATCGTTACACGCCCAGGAAATTCAGTTTAATGACATCAGAACCACACTTCAGGCGTTAATGGCTGTTTATGATAACTGTAACTCACTGCATACCAATGCGTATGATGAAGCTATTACTACACCGACAGAGGAGTCTGTTCGCCGTGCGCTGGCCATTCAGCTGATCATTAACAAGGAGATGGGATTGACAAAAAATGAAAATCCACTTCAGGGGTCTTATATCATCGAAGATTTGACAGATCTCGTTGAAGAGGCAATTTTAGCTGAATTTGACAGAATTACCGATCGTGGTGGTGTTTTAGGAGCGATGGAAAGTATGTATCAGCGAGGAAAAATACAGGAAGAGAGCCTGTTTTATGAATCACAAAAACATACGGGTGAACTACCAATTATTGGAGTAAATACATTTATTAATGACAAATTTGACTCAGAAAAGGAGAAAGAAGTTGATTTGATTCGTTCAACTGAGGATGAAAAAGAACAACAGATTGATAATCTGAATCTGTTTCAGGAAGTGCATAAAACGGAGTCTGCTGAAGCCTTAAATAAGCTAAAACGAGTGGCCAGGGAAGATGGCAACCTTTTTGAAGAACTTATGGAAACAGTTAAAGTAGCCTCATTAGGACAAATCTCAAAAGCTCTTTACGAAGTTGGCGGCCAGTATCGCCGTAATATGTAATACATAGACCTGACAACATTCCCGGGGTTTTTCCGGGCTTCTGTCAGCGTCGGTTTTTAAAAACCTGACGGGTCTATGAATTAATTTTGAAATCCTTGTTGAACAGCTCTCCCCTAGAGGGGAGACGGTAAAGCCGGATGTTCCCGGCATTACCTGAGGGGTGTCCCCAACAAACTCTGCCAGCCCCGATCCGTCGGGTTGGCAGGTTGTTTTTTATGCTTTCTCAAATATCATGCAGGGAAGAGAGTGATCAAGCCTCACCCTTCGATACAGCGTACGGAAAAGCCTCTATTTATAGCCGCTTTATCACCGACACTGCTAGAATCTGAACTGAATGCAAGTATTGTCCCAACACCTAATTCTACGGGTTCAAATGGTGTGCTAGTCCAATATTTACCGCCCTTATCAAAGATAAAGAATGGTGTCCCTGTCCCGAAACTTATTTCTCCAGCCTCATGGAGATTTAAAGCAGATTCAAAAGCTTCTGTAGATAAGCCGTTCTCCATACCGCCACTGATAGCAACAGCTATATAAAATGCCTCCCATTCTTCGAGGGTTGGAACGCGCCAACTGCCACCAAATGAAATTCTGCAGGGATCATTCTCTATCAGCCATTCGCTCCTATCTGCTTGCGGAGGAAAAATAAAGCTACCTTCACCTATTACGAATCCTTCCCCTGGCCCAACACCACCATTCCAGTAGTTAGCTCCACTGTTATTAAACTGGAAAAACCATCCGGCACGATCTTTATCATCATCATCAAAAGATTCCGGTGCATCTGTAGCTCCCAGATTTCGCCCAAGCCAGCGCTTGTCTCCACCGGGCCCTTCCCAATCAGCCATTATAACAGGGTAGGATCGTTCTGCAAACTGAGGATCATTACTTGGCGCAACTCCTCCGACATAACCATGGGAAATGATAGACGGATCCACAGGAACCATTATATCCTGTTCATCCTCCCCGGTTTTCATGAACAACGCATAGGCAGTATTCGGTCCGTATTCAAAGGAGTTCGCTTCGGCTTTAATGTTGCCGGCAATATCCTGTACTTTTTGCTTGTCGAACCGTGGCTCGCCGTCTTTCATCAGTCGAGACGGGAGTTCGTCATTAGACAGAGTATTCAGGTTAAACTCCGGACCTTCCGATATGAGCCAAATAATTGCCTGGAACTCACGGAAGGTAAGAGAGGGGTCTTCGGCCTGCAGTTCATCTTTTATGTTCAGGAAGTAATTAAGTGGCTTCCACCTGTGTTGGTCATAAGTAGAGTACATTTGTAAGTTTTCATGTATATCTCCCTGTTGTGCTATGGGCTTATTCCACTCCATACACCAGCCATCGTATACCCCGGGTGCCATAATCTCCGAATCCACATTGTCGATAGTAAATTCGAACCAGGCATCGCGCCCTACGGCCTCTCCCTGATGAATCGATACGCTGGGCGCGGCATTCTCTACCTTTTCCAGCCCATGATAAAGATTGTACGATTCGCCTGAAGAATCGGTAGGCATGCCGCATCCGGCCATATAAAGCAGACTTGCTGTGATAATCAGCATTGCTGTAATCATTCCTCTCTTGAGTTGTGTCATCTTCCTGTCTTCTCTCTTTTTTACAGTGTTTACAATTTGGGTTATAATCTCTTCTACTACAAGAAACATGCCATCGCCTATTACAAATATAAACATCATCTTACGCTTCATCGGCTTCAATCTGAATTGCATAAGATAATATGGCGTAGAAAAATAACTCTCTGAAATTCCCAATTGTGTAAAATGTCGGCAGTGGATGGGAAGGTAGGATCTCCGTGATCTACAAAATCATTGTAGAACAACCATATATAGGTGTATAAGTTCCACAACCTGATATATGGGTGAAATTATTTACTTTTTAACACTACGCTGTCGTATGAGTGGCGCTGAAAGGTTTGAATAGTTAATTAAAAAATTCATCTATTCATTTTGTTATCAAGTAAATATATCATTTAGCCACATTTGAGCATAAAAAAAAGCTATGCTGAAATGAATCAACATAGCTTTTTTAAAATTCTTTCAATCTGAATTGCAGATCTATTGCGTTAGCGTACCATGTAGCCGCTGAGCTTCGGTAACATATTGACTAGTTGGGAATTCGTTTATAATTCGTTCAACTCGTTGCGTTGCTTCACGATTCATTCCGGCTTCTTTGTAAGCATATGCAGCTTCAAGAAGGTTTTCAGCAATCATAGTTCTGTTTGTGACCCATCCGGCAGCCCTGTCATACATTCTAGCGGCATCTTCATATCGCTCGAGTTCAGATAGGATAGTGGCATGAAGTGTAATTGAAGTCAGGCCGACTATTCCGTCCGGAACTGAAAATCCTTTAATATAACCCAGTGCAGACTCAAAGTTGCCCATTTCAAATTCAGAAACGGCTGCATAATACATTGCAAGGTTCCCGGCATTAGTACGGCTATAATTATCAGCAATTTGAGCAAAGCCAATCGTAAAGGCGGCTTCATCTCCATGCAAAGCAGTCTCATAATTACCCATCATGAGTGCCTGTTCGGCCTGTCCCAATAATTCCTGGGCTTGTGATTCCTGCTGGCTAGAATATATAAAATACCCAATAGTCAAACCGATTACCGCAACTATGGCAATACCTATACCAATTACTGTGCCTTTATTCTGTTCATAATAGTGCATGAACCTTGAGGAGTATTCAATTAGAATATCCTGTTCTAAATCTTCTTTGGAGAGTCCTTTACTCATAAATTTTTTAATTGAATAATTTTGTTTTCAAGCCGTGAAAGTTATCACAGTTTAGGGTTTTAACCAAGTCAATACAGGACTTAATCAGCTTTTTCTAAGATACCGTTTTGAAGAGTATAAACAGTATTACATCTGTCTGCAATTTCTTTCTCATGTGTAATTAAAACAATTGAAATTCCTTCCTCTTCCCTCAATTCGAATAAAAGAGAGAGGATTAACTCAGTATTTTTCTCATCCAGGTTTCCGGTAGGCTCATCAGCTAATATTATAGATGGATTATTCATAAGTGCCCTGGCCATCGATACTCGCTGCTGCTCACCACCCGATAGTTGGGACGGTCTGTGTTCGAATCGACTTCCTAAACCAAATCTATTCAACAAATTTGAAGCCTTTTTATGTGCTTCTTTTTGTGATACTCCTTTAATAAAAGCCGGCATCATCACATTTTCGATTGCTGTAAATTCGGGCAGCAAATGATGGAACTGAAATACAAAACCAATATTTTGGTTTCTGAGCTCAGCTAGCTTTTCTGTTTTGTATTTATGGATGGGTTCGTCGTGCCACCAAACTTCACCGGCAGAAGGTTTATCAAGACCCCCCATAATGTGTAAAAGTGTACTTTTACCACAACCGCTTGATCCAATGATGGCACAAATCTCTTTCGGTTGTATAGAAATATTAATATCCGTCAATATTTCGAGTGTTTTCTGATCGGAATCTGTATTAAAACTTTTTTGAATATGATTACACCTTAGAACAGATGATTCTTCCTCGTTCATCATTTTTTGTTTTGGAATTCGGGATAAATGATAGATTCAATGGAGGTACACTTATTCTTTTCTGTATCAACTGATGCAAGAACAGCACACATTCGATTATCTTTTTTTGCGATGACGTACCGCTGCGGGGTGCCAAGTTTGAACCGATTCAGCGCCGTTTTTTTATTCATGCCTATAACGGAATCAAACGGCCCTGTCATACCTGCATCAGTAATATATCCGGTACCCTGGGGCAATATTCTGGCGTCATTTGTAGGTATATGTGTATGTGTTCCCACCATTACGGAGACATCGCCATCGAGATGCCAGCCCATTGCAACTTTTTCAGCAGTTGCTTCGGCATGAAAATCTACAAAAATTAAGTCTGTCTCTTCTTTTATTTTGGCAAGAGACCAATCAGCTGTTGAGAAGGGGTCATCAATTTGAGGCATGAATGTTCGACCCTGAATATTTAATACACCGATCTTTTTATCAAACCCCGGCAAATCATAAATACCATATCCGTACCCTGCATTTCCTTTTGGATAATTTAAGGGACGAAGTAAATTTGAATCGGACTTCATGTAGCCGAAAATCTTCCATTTATCAAATGAGTGATTCCCACCGGTAATCACATTTACACCTAAGTCGTATAACCGTCTTACGATATCTTGATTTAATCCCCGACCTTCATGTGAATTTTCAGCATTAGCAATAACAAAATCGGGTTTATACTTATCTAGTAAACTCGGCAGAATTGTTTCCAGCAGACTTAATCCGGTTTCACCGACGATATCAGAAATAAAAAATATCTTTGCTTCTTTTGACATTACAGATGTACAGAATTCGAATTTATGTGGCTGTAAAGGTACAAAAAAGATGGGAGGAAATGACCCTTAAATGTATAGCAGGGGATATGCTTAAATCACATAATGGGAGGGTTCATACAAATGGTAAATTTGATGACTAAGCAACATATTTAACAACAGTAACGTAGTGGCTTACACTACCTGCCAGGACGAATAAGTGCCAAATTCCATGTGCGAACCGGTGACGGAAATCAATTACATAAAAAATTACGCCAAATGTGTAAAACATTCCTCCCGTTACAAGCCAATAAAATCCATTCATAGATAACTCCGTCATTAATGGGTCAACAATCAAAATAACGAGCCATCCCATCAATAAATAAATAATTAGCGGCAAAATTCTGGAACCTTTACTGGGAATTAAATCAATAATAATCCCCAGTGTTGCAAGACCCCAAACAACTGCAAAAATTGACCAGCCTAAATCACCACGTAACGTTACCAAAGCGAATGGGGTGTAAGTACCTGCTATCAGAAGATAGATGGCTACATGATCCAGCTTCTGAAATATCTTCTTTAATTTACCCTGAAAACTATGGTAGAGAGTAGAGAAAGTGTAAAGCATCACAAGGGAGATTCCGTAAATTCCAAAGCTAACAAGCTTCCAGGTGTCACCTTTAGTGATAGCCAGATATATCAATCCCACCAAACCAATTACAGAAGCAATTGAACCAACAAGATGTGTGATGCTATTAAAACGTTCTCCTTTATACATGACTCCTGTAACGGTTGGGGAGGGTATTAAATTCCATGAAAGTTGTTATTTATTGATCAGAGTTGGTTTAATTGAAACTTTAATAGCTCTGCCAGGATACATTTCTTTTAGTCATATGTAACTAAGGTTGCATGACCTGATGATAGCGTATAAATTTATTACGTCGTTAAGTCGCGGGTCAGCGACACCGCGCTACAATCTATGAAATTTCATTGATGAGTTTTTCAACTTGTGAATTAACGTCATCCATAAGTTCACTTTCTTGATCGGAAATGTCTTCAAGTTTAGATCTAAGCTCAAAAAGTTCTTCAGCAAGACTTAAGGATGCTAAAATCATTACTGTTGAATCCGGCTGGTTAGACAACTGATGTCGGTAGGCCTTAAATTTCTCATCAACAAAGTTGGCAATACGAGTCATATTCTCAACTTCATCATCATTTACCTTAATGGGAATCTGCTTTCCGAGAATCGTGACTTTAATTGATTTCATCCTTAATCACCTATATGATTATTAATTTTATCGATGAGTGATGAGACCTGATGTCTCATTGCAATTCGATCAGATTCACTTATTTCAGAGAAGATATCGGACTGCTCTTTTTGAATCTCTTCTAACTTATTCTTCAGCTTTAAGTTTTCTCTCTTCAGCTCTTTATTCTGCTTATTAAGCATGGAGACTTTTGTTCTGATTTGACCCAGAAGATTTTTGAACACGTCCCACTTTACGTCATCGATTGCCATAATCAAATGATTAAGATCTCAGTTTTGCCTCAAATTTGGATTCAAGAGCATGAACAATTTTTTTAACCATCGGTTCTACATCTTTGATGGTCAGCGTTTTATTAGAATCTAAAAAAGAAAGCCTAAATGCAATACTTTTTTTGTTCGATCCAAGATTCTTTCCTTCGTAGACATCAAAAACTTCAACGGATACAAGTGTTTCGTCGGCAGACCGTTCTATTTCTTCACTAAGATCACCCGCCCTTACATCAGCGTCGACAATAAAAGCCGCATCGAATTCAAACGATGGATACTTCGATACTTTTTGATACTCTGTATCCTTGCCGGCAAGTCCATAATTGTAAAGAGCCGATATATCAATCTCAGCGGTAAATACTTCCTCATCAAGATCGAATCCTTTCAACGTAGAATTATCTATCATTTGGATGGTAGCAACAGTTACTCCATCCAAATGATATTCCAACTCATAATTACTTTGAACAACCTGCTCAACGTTTTCATGTATATCCAACTCTCTGAAAAAAGCTTCTACATTTGCTTTAAGATCAAAAATGTTGAATTTCTCGGGTTTTCCATCCCAGCTCTCAAACTTTTTAAAGCCGCTTAATCCAAACAGGAGATGATTGTGTTCCTTTACTCCATCAATCCACGTTCCTTTTTCATCTTTCTGAAAAACATGGCCCAGTTCGAAAAACCGAAGCTGTTTAGCATTTCGGTTAAAGTTATATCGCGCAGCTTTTAAAAACCCTGCAAGCAGATGAGTTCGCAATGTAGTGTTTTCCTGAGAAACCGGATTCAGTGTGTCAATATGAAGATTTTCATCCGCTAGGAGAGAGGCTTCTTTTTTTGATAAGAGAGAATTTGTAGTGATCTCTTTGTAGGAAAGGGATTTGGCAAGCGACCGAACACGTTCGTTAAATACTTCCCAGTCAGATAGTGTTTCAGGGGTGAAAAACGGAGACGTTTTTGGCGTTGGAATATTATTGTAATCGAATACTCTGCCAACTTCTTCAATTAAATCGACTTCACGGCTCACATCAGGCCGAAATGAAGGTACAACACAAGAAAGTTCATCATCACCTTTTGAAGTTACATCAAACTCCAGACGTGTTAAGATGCCTGTAATTTCATCTTTTTCTAAAGATGTTCCCAACAGATGATTTACGCGTGACGGACGAAGTGTAACAGTAACCTTATTCGTTTTAACAGGATGTACATCGGTTTGTTCTTCTGCTACTTTCCCGCCGGATAGTTCTGCAATAAGATCAGCTGTCCGTTTAGCGGCCTTCAATTGCAGAGCCGGGTCAATGCCCCTCTCAAAACGGTAGGAGCTGTCAGTTTGCAATGTGAGTGCTTTGGATGCTTTCCTTATAGAGGTTGGATCGAAGTAGGCGCTTTCAATAAAAACGGTTTTGGTTTGATCGCTAACTTCTGAACTTTCTCCTCCCATAACACCGGCAACGGCAACGGGTCCGTTACCATCACAAATGAATAGCGTGTTTGCGGGTACTTTTCGCTCTGCATCATCCAGAGTTTTAAAGGTGACCTCTTTATCAAAACTCTTAACGCTAATTTTTTTTCCGGCAATTTTATCATAGTCGAATGCGTGAAGCGGCTGACCCACTTCATGTAGCACAAAATTTGTGGCATCAACTACATTATTGACGGGACGAAGACCAATCGATTTAAGTCGATTTTGCAGCCAGGCAGGAGATTCTGATACGGTTACGTTTTCAACCATCATCCCAACATAGCGATGGCACTTTTTAGTGTCTTCAATATTTATTTCGATATGATCGGATAGATCATTTGGAGATTTCTCCTCATCCATGTATGGATTCTTCAAATCTCCTTCAATTACTGCGGCAAGATCCCTTGCAACACCGATGTGGCATGCAGCATCAGGACGGTTTGGGGTTAAACCAATCTCTAAAATATGATCCGGTTTCACATCAATAGTATTCTTAAAAGGAGATCCGGTTTTAAGGGATTCATCAAGCACCATTATTCCTGAGTGATCATCACCAATACCAAGTTCCACTTCGGAACAGATCATTCCTTCGGATGGCTCGCCGCGTAATTTTGCTTTTCTAATGGTAAGTAAGCTACCATCTGGCAAAGGTACGGGTAGTGTAGAACCGACGATTGCAACCGGTACTTTTTGTCCTTTAGCAACATTTTTTGCTCCACATACAATTTGCACCTGAGAGTCACCTGTATTTACTTCACACAATTGTAATCGATCAGCATTTGGATGAGCTTTTACATCTAAAATTTCACCGACAACAATACCTTCAAAGTCTGAACCGGTCTTTTCAACGTCTTCTACTTCAAGGCCGAGCAGAGTGAGTTTATCAGCTATTTCGTCAGCATCGAGTGGAGTTTCAATATATTCACGCAACCAATTTGTAGAGATTTTCATATCGAATAAAGCGTTTGGAAATAATTTCTCTTAAGATTTGAACTGTCGAAGGAAACGGATATCATTTTCGTAGAGCGTTCGGATATCATCAATCCCATAGCGTAGAAGTGCAATTCGATCTACACCCATTCCGAACGCAAAACCTGTGTATTTTTCGCTGTCTACATTTACGGCATCCAGTACATTGGGATCGACCATTCCGGCACCTAAAATTTCGAGCCATTGGCCACCTTTTTCATTTTCCCACCAGATATCCATTTCAAGACTCGGTTCTGTAAATGGGAAATAGGAGGGACGAACTTTGTATTTCACGTCACTTCCGTACATAAGTTTGGCAAACATAACCAACGTTTCGATCAGCTCGCCGAGTGTTACATGCTCATCTATATACAGTCCTTCTACCTGATTGAACTGGAAATAGGATTTTGCGGTAACAGCTTCGTTTCTGTACACGCGTCCCGGCATAATAGAACGAATAGGTGGTTTTTGATCTTTCATCAACCGGATTTGAACAGGTGATGTGTGAGTTCGGAGTACATAATCCTGTTCTGACTCATTCTCAG
>PWFZ01000270.1 GCA_003555185.1 Balneolaceae bacterium
ATTGGACCATCATCCGCGCTAAAGACGAGTCAGGAGCGCTATCAAAAAGTGGTAGAGCGTTTGCAGGATAAAGGTTCTACGACCATTTATCTTGTCAGCCGTCCGGATGGATCAGCCTTACGAGAAGCCGATCGTTCCGGTAGGGAACTGGACGAGATGGGCCTTTCGAATCAGGTTCTGCTGATTAACGGGTATTTTGAACCTATTGATGAGTCGGATCCGTTTGCACTACAAATGAAGGAAAAGTCTGATGAAACCATCAAACAGATGCCGGAACGACTCAGGAAAATGGAACAGATGATATTTCCATTAAGGCCGCACAATCTGCTTGGACTTGACCGTCTCCGATCGGTATTTGAACCGCTGAATAAGGAAGAAATTAAACAGAACAGCGGGTCTATTCTTTCGGAACATCATGAAAGTGAATTGCCCGACCTGGATACTCTTGTTGATGACCTGATATCAGAAAAAGATCACGGCCTGGTAATGACCATGGGTAAAGGGGGCGTGGGTAAAACCACTATTGCCGCTGCGGTTGCTTTTAAACTGGCGCAGCATGGATATCCCGTTCACCTGACAACAACCGATCCCGCCGCGCACTTGTTAGATCATATCGGTGATCTGGGCATACCCGAAAATATGACCGTAGATCGTATAGACCCTGATGTAGAGAAACAAGTCTACATTGAGAAAGTGCTAAAGAAACGGGGTAAAAATAAATCGGACGAAGAGCTTAAGCTGCTCCGTGAAGATCTGGAGTCACCATGTACAGAAGAGGTGGCGGTATTTCAGGCATTTTCTAAAGCGATACACGAAGCCAAGCGGAAATTTGTAGTGATGGATACGGCTCCGCCCGGTCACACTTTGCTGCTGCTCGACACAACCGGCAGCTACCACAAAGAGATTATCCGGAACACTGAAATGGATACGAGCAAACTGAAAACACCATATATGTACCTTCAGGACCCCGACTACTCTAAGTTGCTGATTGTTGCCCTGCCGGAAACCACACCGATCACCGAAGCGGCAAAACTACAGGCGGATTTAAGACGGTCAAATATTGAACCGTACGCCTGGATAGCCAATCAAAGCATGTCAGCCACTGAAATTTCGGACCCGCTTCTGAAACAGCGCGCCGCAGAAGAGGTACCCCTGCTGAAGGAGATCGAAACGAAACATGCGAAAAAGCTTTATACAATTCCGTGGGTGGCTGAAGATCCTGTACTTCAAATGCTGATTAAAGACAGTGAAAAGACTCAGACAGATAAGGTATAGCGAACCTGATTAATATTGAATGAAGCATAAAATGACAAATTACACGTAGCCATCGCGAAATAACAACGAATAAATGGAAACAATTGTCACCTATCTCATCCCGAAATCATCAGGTAAAAAACATGTTTAAATGATTTATTAAAAAAGAGCTCTTTGTTCTATCGAAACTTAAAATCTTATATGGGGATTTAAAATGAAATTTAAACACGCGCTATTAGCTGTAGATCTGTCAAGATCCAGTGATGATTTGGTGGACTGCATGGAAAATCTGAAAACACTCGGAGTCGACAAAATCACTCTGGTTACTGCCGTCTCTAATCCCTATCCCATTGGGCCTGAAAAGTTTGATACTTCACCCTTTGAAGCTAAACTGAAATCTTATTCACAAAATTTGAATGAACAGGGGTTTGATGCAGATTGGAAACTGCACGTGGAATCCAATATCTATGCTCCGGTTACCATTCTTAAAACAGCCAAAGAATTAAAAACCGACCTTTTGGTTATCGGCCACCGCGGGCACAATCGTCTGTCTGAATTCTTTCTCGGAAGTGTGGCTACTGAAGTTATTCAGCGTGCTAATCTTCCGATTCTTCTACTCCGAATCTCGGATGATCCCGGAGTTGGTGAAGTTTCGATATGCAAGAATTTGATTGACAAAATATTATTGCCCACCGATTTTTCAGAAAACTCAGATAAGGCAATGGAAGTATTTAAAAATAAAAAGATGTGGCAAGCAAAAGTCACTGTTTTAAATGTTCAAACGGCATCACCATCTGATAACACTAAATTATTGCAAAAACGTGAAAACGATTTAAGAAAAATGGGTGTGAAGCATGTCCACTCGGATACAGATTTTGGTAAAACCTGGCTTAAAATCACGGAATATGCTGACGAAAAAGATATGTCTTTGATCATTATGGGTTCTCAAGGCAAAGGTTTTGTGAAAAACCTGTTTATAGGCAGTAACAGTATGCGCGTAGCTCGATACACGTCAAAACCATTGTTGCTGATCCCAGCTGACCGTTAACTTATTTTCAAATAAAAAATATCACCTAAAACTAAATTAAACAGAAGTGTAGTGTCTGAAAAAAACAAATCTATTGATTTTTTTGAAAAGTACCTGACTCTTTGGGTACTCATTTGTATAGTCGCCGGAATTGCTCTCGGTTATATCATGGGAGATTCAATTGAAGTCCTCAGTGATTTTAATCTCTACAATGTAAATATTCCCATCACCTTACTGATATGGGCCATGATCTATCCTATGATGTTGCAGATTGATTTTGCTTCATTGAAAGACATTAGCAAAGCTCCAAAAGGCGTTGTCTGGACTGTAATTATAAACTGGGCCATTAAACCATTTACAATGGCTTTCTTTGCGTGGATCTTCTTTTACCACATTTACAGTGCATGGATTGATCCTTCCATGGCGCAGGAATACATCGCCGGAGCAATCTTATTGGGAGCCGCCCCCTGTACAGCCATGGTTTTTGTTTGGTCGTATCTATCTGATGGCGATCCAACGTACACGCTGGTACAGGTTTCTGTGAATGACATATTGATCCTGATCCTCTTCATTCCCATCGTAGCTCTATTATTGGGAATTACAGACATCGCCATACCGTACAATACCCTGGTAACCTCAATTGTAGCTTTTGTGGTCATTCCATTGGTTGCGGGTTACTTCACCCACAAAATACTCGTGAGAAAGAAAGGGATAGAGTGGTACACCATACGATTTTTACCCAAATTTAAGCCTGTTTCCATTAGCGCTCTCTTGCTAACGTTGATTTTGTTATTCGCCTATCAGGGAGAACGAATTTTAGACGATCCTTTGGTGATCTTGCTTATCGCGATTCCGCTTATCATTCAGACCTATTTTATATTCTTTATAGCGTGGTATGGTGGGAAATGGCTGAACCTGAACTATCAAACCTGTGCACCGGGTGCGATGATTGGTGCCAGTAACTTTTTTGAACTTGCTGTAGCCGTAGCTATTATGCTGTTTGGTATTCAGTCCGGTGCGGCTTTGGTTACGGTGGTCGGTGTGCTTATCGAGGTACCAATCATGCTGTCGCTGGTAAAGTTCGCCAACAGTCAAAAAGCAAGCTACACTGTTGCTGAGTAATTTAAGCTAGGGGTGGATTGTACTGTAGAAGAGAAGAAATTGGCTCGTAAGTGTGAGGGGTTTGTTTGTACAACAAGTTGGTCGGACACCCCTCACAAAACCATCTTAACGATGGTTTTGATCTCCCCTCGAGGGGAGGTATTTAGGCTCAAAAGATTTAATCTAGAATCCTGCTTTGAATACCTAGAAGTATCAAAGTTGATTTACCATTGCCATCCCCGGATGGGGATGAACGTGATTAGCCCCGTGCGAAAGCTCGGGGTAGGAGAGATGTGAATATAGTGACAACTCCGAATGGAGTTGAATGAGGTTCTGCTGTTATAATATTCTTTTTGGAGGAGGATATGTGAATAACAAGTCGTGGAGACACCCCTCACTCTCCTTCGCTAAAGCAACGGAGAGTACTTCCCTCGAGGGGTGATATTTTCTGCACATATAATGAGTACCGATAATGAGTACCGATTTATTACATGCCTTTAAGTCAACTCACCAAGACAACTCAAATTTACGGATAGAAGGCTCACTTCTCCTATCAGCAATGTATAAATGTTCATTATGATCCATCCACACCGGTACTTGTTCGTGTTCTGGTAGTGAAGTAAAAGAAAATTGATCAGTTGTGGTGAATTTTTCTAATTCTCCTTTATCAGAATCAAATATTTCAATCACCAAATTTATTTGGCCTCCCTCTAAACCGTTGGAGAAAGAAACATGAGCAAACTTATCATCATTTAAATTAAATAATCCAATTGACCATGAGTTTAACTCAATACCAATTATAGAATTGCTCTGTGGTATAATTGTTTGTGCCCGCTTATGAGGCTTACCAATCGTTTCATGGATGGTAAAGGTTTGATCAATCTGCCTGTATCCGGACAAATGTTCACTTGCCTCCCAGTGGCCATCGACTTTATCATAAACAAAAATATTACCATTGTAATGGATAGGAGTGAATACAATTCGATCCTCAGATAAGGACAGCAAAGAGCCCGTATTTTGGCTTAGTAACCGTCGTTCATACTCTTCATCCGTTTGCAGTACATTCTCAACGTCAATAAAACGGTTTGTAATCTCATTTTTTTCGAGATCATATGAATGAATGATTTTGCCATTTTCGACCCATGGTAATAGCAAGTGGTTTGAGTTTATTATTGGTTTAAAACGAGCGTATGGATTTTCCAACATATTAGTATCAATGCTTCTATCGTCATTAAATACCGTATATCTTTGTGATGGAAAATCGAGTACCATCAATTGGTTGTCATCATTTATTAACATACCATTGACCGATTGAAACTCTCCTGGCCCTTTGCCTTCTTTTCCATATGTACCAATAAAATTACCAGTGGAATCGAATTTAAAGATCATTTTTTGCTGTGAATCAAGGGTATAAATATTGCTCTCTACATCTGTTATTGTTTGATGGGGAGCCCCTAGAAGTAGATCATCTACACCTTGAACATTATGATTTGAAATGTTCAAGATTTCATTGAATTCTATTTTAATTGATTCAACCTGCCTTTCTTCTAAATCATCTGCAAAACATCCCTTTAATGAAATACAGATAATTATTAAAAAGAGATATTTAACAGGCATATGATCAAATTCTTTATAAATAATATTCTGGTTAATTTCATGAACTCCATTTTATTCCCTGACAAATAGCCGGAAAAAGGAAACTAAACAAATAATTGACTGATGAACCAATCTTAATTCAATAACACCGGCTCACCGAATCCAAGTCCATTTAACCGTTGTAATTGCGTTCGGGCATCTCCCACAATCACATAGATCATTCTATCGGGATTGGCATATTTCCGGGCGAGGTGACTGACGTCATCAGCGGTGATATTTCTCACAATATCCTGCTGCTCTAAAATGTAATCGGCCTCCCAGTCATTTGCGCTCATGGTTTGCAGAATGCCCAGCTTGGCACCGAGCGTTTCGAAAGCCCTTGCGTTGCTCTTCAGCAAAAAGCTCTGGGTATTTTCCAGATCCTCATCAGAAAAAGTATCCGGATAATCAGCGAGTATATCCTTAATGAGGTCCACTGCTTCAAACGTAACGTTGCTTCTCACTCCACTGCTAATACTGAACGGGCCGGGTAGATTGGAGCCGTTAAATCCGGATCTGATTCCATAAGTATAACCTCTGCCTTCACGAAGTTGCTGTGTCAGGCGTGATGCAAATCCACCACCACCGAGTATGTAGTTCATCACTGTGGCAGGAAAATAATCGGGATCCGTTTCATTCATCGCCAGGTATCCGATTCGAAGAACCGATTGTGAGGCATTTGGAACATCATAAAAGTAGACGTTTGATTCAGTAGGAATCTCCGGAGATTGCACTTCAGGAAGTTCTACAGACTTTGCCTGCCAATTGCTGTTCAGTGTATTGAGCGAACGTGTCACGTCTCCGGAATTAATTGAACCGGCAATATGCATCACCGCAACAGAAGGGGAGATGTAGGAGTTGTAGTACTGTTTCAAATCATCCATTGTAATGTTCTGAACACTTTCTTCAGTACCAAGAGTGTTAAAGGATTGAATATTCCCTTTCCCATAAAGAAGCTTGTTAAACTCATTGGAAGCAATACTGTTGGGGTTAGATTGCTGCTGTGCAATCTGACTCAACACGCTCTGCTTTGCCAGGTCAAATTCTCTTTCATCCCATCGAGGCTCAAGCAGAATCTCCTCAATCAGCTTCATAGTTTCGGCATAGTTTCTGGAAAGTGCATTTCCTGTAATCGTAAAATTTTGGCCTCCGGAGTAAACATTGATGGAAGCTCCCAACAAGTCAATCGCTTCTTCCAGTTCGGCAGCGGTTTTATTGGCTGTTCCTCTGGTCATTACGTTAGCAAGCAGATTGGAAACGCCCACTTTATCCGTCTCTTCAAGCAATAAACCGCCATCCAGACGGATATTAAACTGAACCAGTGGCAATTCGTGCTGCTCAATTCCATACACCTTCATACCGTTATCCATTTCTGAAGTCCAGACATCAGGCACCGTAATTTGCGGTGCTTCCCCGTATGGAGGCTCTATTGTCCGGTCGAAACTGGATGGTGTTCGTTCAAAATCAGTGTCTTCGGGCAGCTCAAAACTTTCGCCTTCTCCACTTTCGGTAATCTCTTCTTCAACAACTTCAGCTTTTGCTGATTCAGTCAGCACCAGATTCGTCTCCCCACGGGGTACAAAACTGGTCGCTACGTAATGCCGGCCTTTCACATACTGCTCGTAAACACGCTGAACATCTTCAAGCGTCACGTCCAATGTTTTCTGAATATCTTGATTGATAAAACCCGGATCACCGGCAAATATATTATACTGCGCCAGCTGAAATGCTTTGCCCAGCACGCTTGATAACCCATTATAAAACTGTGTTTCGATTCCTGCTTTGACCCTTTCAAGATCCTGATCGGTAAATCCGTTCTCTTCATATCGGGCAAAACCCTCTTCAATACCGGACAAGACCTCATTGAGATCTACTCCGGGATAGGCTCTGACCCTAACCGTTACTTCACCGGCCAGTTCCGAATTGCTGCTGTACATATTGACGCCGGATGATAATTCTTTCTCTTCCACAAGAACTTCATAAAGGGGGGCTGTTTTTCCATCAGCAAGAAGCTGTGAGAGTATTTGTAGCGGGTACGCATCGTCGTGATAAAATTCAACGCCGGGCCAGGTGAGTCTCAGTTCCGGAAGCCGTGCAAAGTTATCTTCGTGATACAGTCGTTTTGTTTCAGTTAGTACAGCGGGCTGTTTTTCAAGAGGCTCGATCTGTTCGCCGCCCGGAATTTCATCAAAATATTTGTGGATCCACTCCCGTGCCTGGTCAGAATCAAAATCTCCGGCAATAACCAGGGTTGCATTATTCGGTACATACCATTTGTTATAGAAATCGATTACATCATCCAGAGTAGCTGCCTGAAGGTCATTCAAAGACCCAATGACCTGCCAGCTGTAAGGGTGGTTTTCGGAGTAGAGGTTTTTATGAATCACATAATTGGTATGGCCGTATGGGGAATTATCCACTCCCTGGCGTTTCTCATTCTTTACTACCTGCTTCTCTTTCTCCAAAACCATTTCGTTCACCGTGTTGATGAAAAATCCCATTTTATCGGCTTCCGCCCAGATCATTTTCTCCAGTGCATCATTGGGTACTGTTTGGAAATAGTTGGTCCGGTCTCTGCTTGTTGATCCGTTCGCCCCCGAGCCACCGATACGGCTGCTCATCTGATCCAGTCCGCCACGCCCCAGGTTTTCTGATTCCAAAAAGAGGAGGTGCTCAAATAGGTGGGCAAATCCGGTACGTCCCGGAAGCTCGCGGGATGACCCCACATGAAACGTAAGAGCCACGGCCGTTACAGGATCTGAATAATCTTTGTGAAAAATAACTTCTAAGCCATTATCGAGTGTAAACGTCTCATAATCTACCGAAAAGTCGGTTTGCCCGGAAGACTGGCACGATGATAGAAACAGAACGAAAATCAGGGTTGTAAAAAGGGAGGTGGATTTCATAAATGGCAGAATGTTAGTGGTTAGTAACAGAAAGGAATGTACACCAATTAGAGGAAAAAAGATGCGAAGTGACATGGTATTTCTATTTAAAAATTGACTAAAGTTAAGGTTCGTTACTGATTGAGTCCTGGGATGTGTTGATGGGAACAATAGAAATACTTTGTCTGGTAGATGGAAATAGAACCTGCCAGAGTCCGAATGAACATGAGGTCCTGGCAGAGTTCGGTGCTAATTGAAATCTCCTGAAATCTCGTTATGCAGCTCTGCTGCTGAACGCGAATGGCAGCTCCTGCTGCCTTGGCAAATCCTTGTCGAAGATTAGTTGAAATGTCGAACCTCTTTCACCACGAGGACACCAAGACTCGAAGGTGCACGAAGAAAACAATTTCTGCGCAACTCTGCGAGAAACAACAAGGAATCTAGCAGTACTTGTGAGCTAAAATAAAGATATGAAATCTGTTCTGGCGGAGTATCGCTGATGAAACGCTGGGTTACGTTGAGGTAATCAACACAACTGCTACATGAACTTGTTAAACGATTTATAATTCAATCGGCTCGAAAAGTGCAAATAAGTGGTCATCAAGTCGAAATCCAAGATGTTCATCAGAGACATGCGTAAGCATCCCATCTTCAGGTAGCTGTACAATACCTTGGTTTTCTCCTGACTCTGAAAGTATCAGCCATTTCTGGTATTCACTTCTGTGATTTAATTTGAGCCAGAAATTATTTTGATCATCAAGAATCATATCATCAGCGATAGCTTTGTAATCAGGAAGTAATGGCTGCATTGTGCGCCATAAATTATCCGGTTGACCATCTCTGATGGCATTCATTTCATCTCTCGAAAGTGCCTCTCGTGATAATTCGAATGTGACTGTTTGTGTGGTATCAAGAGATGATGTCAAACTTGCAATAGTCAGCTCTTCAGTCCATAGAGAATAGAAGTTGGAATTATGATGGTTAAAAACACGCAAATGCTCTGCAGAAAAGGGGACAATAAGGCCACCTCTGGGTTGATCGTCTACAATATTTCTGGCAAACGGACGGTCGGATATTGAAACACTGTGAGTATACTGTTCTTCTTTTTTATCAAAAATGACCATATGTGCTTCCGGCTCTAAATCAAGATTTCGCAAATAATCGAAAACACGATAGACGGTAAGAAGATGCCTTTCATCAATTTCATAAACCTCGGCGAGTGTGCCTTTGTCCCATGGATGTAGTGTAAGCTCCTCAAGAAAATCACCTGAAGGTGAAAATCGCAGTACCTTTTTATTTCTTTGATCATATACAATAATGGAATTATTAAAGGATCGTGAAATAAATGTGATGTCTTGAAGTTCACCCGGTCCCCGCCCTTCTGTTGCAACTGTAGAGATGAGATCTCCCTCTGAGGAAATTTTGAAGATTTTTTTTAACTCTCTGTCTGGCAGAAAAATTGCCCCATCATCGAGTGATATCGAACTATAGGCTAAGTGTGAAAAGAAAATATCATCACCCAAAGATTCAAACTCCTGAGTAATATTTGGAGTAAATACAGGTAATTGCTCAAACGGTTTTTCTTCTAAATCTGAATGGCAGCTTATGAATAGGAACATCAAAAATGCCAGTAGTGGAGTAATTTTCATCTTGAATGATTAGGTTCGTAACGTCTTTTAAATTATAGACTTATCTCACTTTGCTTTGCCCATAGTAATTCATTTTATTTATTTCATCAAATTAGAATCTAGACGTACCCGACAGTGAAAAGGGATGGAGTCTAGCAGTACTTGTGAGCTATTTAAAAGTTATGACAGTCGTTCTCGCAGAGTACCGCCGATGAAACGCGGAGTTTTGCAGAAGTAACAACGCATAACTTTGCGTGACTCTGCGAGAAATCAGAAAGGAAACTGATCACTCACACAAGTGTTTTTACCATGGGTATCCATCTTATCTTATCAATTTCTGATTTATTTCTCAGCTGTGATAAAATGTGCCGGCATCGGGAATTCCAAGTAGCCGTCTGATGAAATATATTCTTGTAAGGCTGTTTCAACCTGATGAACGACGTCATCAATTTGTTCATCAGTAAGGTTAATTCCAGCCAGAGGAAACCATCCCTTTACATCTGCGAGCACCATTGTGCGAACACCGGGAAATCGTGCTTTTCCATTATGAGATGTGATTTCGGCTGATGTTAATCCGCTTTCAGTACACAATGATTTTAGCTCTGTCATATCACCCAGAGAAAATGGCATCCTCAGTGTCTGTGCTACTTCTTCTCCGGCAACGCGTTCAAATACCTCTATCATCACACGGTATCCGGGGTTGTTGAAAAGCGAATCAAATACCGACACAACAAGCCTTCCACCGGAAGCCAACACACGATACATTTCCTGAAGGGCCGCCGTTCGGTCTTGAAAAAACATCAGTCCAAACTGACTGACCACAACATCGAACGACTCATCCTCGAAAGGGATCTCTTCGGCTACGCCTTCCTTCCATTCCGGACCTGACGAAAAGCTTTCAGCGATTGACAGCATTCCGGGGTTAGGGTCGAGTCCGGTCACGGACGAGCCATTACTTCCTATGCGTTTTATTGCGGTTCGGGCTACAATACCGGTACCGCATGCTACATCCAGAATCCGGTCTCCCGGCTTTATATCGGCTTCATCCAAAATGCGTTCCGCCCAGTTTTCAAATAGTGCCGGCACCATCAGATTTTCATAATTGGATGCGGTGTTTTTGAGTTCGTCTAGACTTAATTCTAACATAGTCATATCTTTGATTCTCCTTGTTTTTTTAAAGTTCTTGTTTCTATTTACGTTTTAAGCATCGTGCATAAATGGTTGTTTTGCCCATCCCTTGTCGTAAGGAG
>PWFZ01000009.1 GCA_003555185.1 Balneolaceae bacterium
AGTTGATGAAGAGCTAGGCAAAGTTAATTTCGATAAAATCCCGGGATTACGTCCGGTATTCGATAAAGAAGGTACTGTTACTGCAGCAAATGCCAGCAGTATAAATGATGGAGCAGCAGCAGTTTTGCTGATGAGCGAAGACAAAGCAAATGAGCTTGGTTTAAAACCAATCGCACGAATTAAGAGTCATGCCAGCGCTGCAAAAGCACCCGAATGGTTTACAACCGCCCCCGCCGATGCAATTCCTATAGCTTTAAAAAGAGCAGGGATTACAAAAGAAGATGTTGACCTTTTCGAGATTAATGAGGCATTTAGTGTGGTTTCTCTTATCAATAATCAATTATTGGAATTGGATCCGGAAAAAGTAAATATACATGGTGGCGCCGTAAGTATCGGTCACCCAATTGGATGCTCAGGAGCTAGAATTGTTGTCACCCTGCTTCATGCATTAAAGAGATCAAAAGGTTCTTTAGGCGCTGCCGGAATATGTAATGGCGGTGGCGGAGCTTCTGCACTGGTAGTGGAAATGCTCTAACATTAGGATTTTTATATACGATATCATCTTATTGACTTTCACCAAGTGTGAATGTATTATCTAATAAGTTAATCGCATTAAACACCCTTCTTATAGAGCAAAAAGTTACAGTTTCGATTAGTCTAAAAGAACTTATGAGCTATTAAAACGGCAGAGTGAAACTTATATCTACTCTATATGAGTTCTTTTTAATATCATATTCGATTCAAATTATTCTGTAATTTTTTGTTACAATCATATGCAGCCAAGTAAACCTAGCTTATTTGACCGCTTTTAAATCTATATTTTTATAAACTGCTATTACCATGAGAAAATTAGCTTTATCTGTGACAGCTTTATTTTTACTGGCTGGAGCTTTTCAACAAGTAAACGCCCAAGTTGGTGTAACAGCTGTACCATTCTTGCAAATAGAACCAGATTCAAGAGGCGCCGGAATGGGAAACACAGGGGTTGCGCTCGCGAATAACGCTTCTGCTATATTTTGGAACCCGGCGGGTTTAGCATTTCAGAATCAAAACCAAATTAGTATTACGCATGCAAACTGGCTGCCAGCATTTAATGCAGACCTTTTTTATGACAATCTTGTCGGAACTTATTATATAGACGGAATTGGTACTATCGGAGGGCATATCACCTTCCTAAACTTAGGTGAACAAGTTCGAACTGACGAAACCGGCCTCGAACTCGGGCGATTCAACAGTTTTGAGCTTGCTGGTGGACTTTCTTATGGTTTTGAAATAAATAGAAATCTTGCAGTGGGTACCGGCCTTCGATTTATTTATAGCTCATTAGCTGATGGTGAAGTCGGCGGGCAAAAAATCAATCCCGGTTCAAGTATAGGTTTAGATTTAGCCACTTTGTACAAAACCGACCCATTCATGATCGGTGATAGAAATGCTAGCTTTAACGCAGGTTTAAACCTGTCAAATATTGGCCCAAGCATTCAATACACAGATAATCCACAAAAAGATCCTCTTCCTACAGTACTAAGAATTGGCTCCGCATTTACTGTTGATTTAGATTCAGATGGGTTAAATACCCTTACCATTGCGAATGACATTTCAAAAGTGATGGCAAGAAACGAACGAATTTCCGGTCAGGATGGAGACCCTGACACATATGAAACCATGGGATCATTTGAAGCACTTTTCAAATCGTGGGGTTCTTTTGAGCGCTTTAACGGCTCCGAAACGGTATCTTTAAGTCTCATTGATCAGCTTATGTTCGGTACAGGGCTTGAATATTGGTACAATAATCAATTTGCACTGCGTACAGGATATTATCACGAACACGAAGAAAATGGTAATCGTAAATTTATTACACTTGGAGCAGGATTACGATACAATATAGTGGGTGTCGATTTTAGCTACCTTTACACTCTCGAAGAAGATCATCCTCTTGCAAATACAATCAGATTAAGCTTGCTGCTGACATTTAACTAAGTTAGCAGTACTTATGGTGCATAAAAAAAAATCTCTGAGCAACGATCTATTTTTTATAGCGTTGCTCTTTTTTTTGTCTGTAAATCAGATAACCGTTTATGCCATTTCAACTGCTGAGCTTTCACAGTCCTTCCCCTATAATACATCAAGCCTTTCTGATGATAACTTTAGTGGCACTTTACATATAGTGGCTATCATGGTTGAGTTTCAGGAAGACTCCAACCCTTTTACATCAGGTGACGGCACTTTTCGATCCGGCAGTATACCTTACCTGGTAAACCCCGGGACAAATATTGATCCACTCCCACACAATCAGAGTTACTTTGAGGCCCATCTGGAGTTTGCTAAAAATTATTTTGCCAGGATGTCCAAAAGAAATCTCGATATTCAGTACACGGTTCTAAATAAAGTTTACACCCTCCCGGAAAAAATGGAATTCTATTCTCCCATAGGGGAAGATCCATCATCGGAACCTTTAGCTGTACTTGCCCATGATGCATGGAATAAGGTAGCAGAGGATGGCGAACTTCAGCTTGACTCCCAGCCCGATGAACGTACCGCATTCGTACTATTTCATGCAGGAGTTGGACGGGATATAGAATTAACCGGCACAATACTCGACAAAACCCCACAGGATATTCCATCTGCATATTTAAGCATGGATGCTTTTTCAAGATTATTTAATGATCCCTCTTTCAGCGGTTTTCCAATCAACAACGGAAATACTCTTGTTCAGAATACTCTGATTTTGCCACGAACACTGTCCCGGTCCGGAGAGGACTTTTCAGGAGAACGATTCGTACTACCCCTTTCAATTAATGGAATGGTAACGGCACAAATAGCCAGTCACCTCGGTCTACCCGATTTATTTAATACAAAGACAGGAGAATCCGGGATTGGGCGATTTGGGCTTAAAGATGGTGCAGGCATTTTTTCCTACAATGGACTTTTTCCGCCGGAGTTGTCAGCCTGGGAAAAAATTTATGCCGGATGGGAAGAACCTTTTGAAGTGAACTATCAAACCGAACAAACTTTCGAATTACCGGCGGTTTCATTAGGTGAAAATCAAAGCATAGCAAAAGTCCCGATTTCAAACAGTGAATATTTTTTAATTGAAAATCGCCACCGGGATGTGAATGATACAGGGGTAACACTCACAATTCAGCGAGCGGATGGCTCAATAATAAACCAGACTTTTTCGAACTCCGATACATCTTTTGTGTTTCAGCAATCCGGTTTTGCTGATCAACTGGAACCGGGAGTCGTTATTGATGTCGACAATTTTGATTTTGCCCTTCCCGGCGGACCCTCTGATGTTTTAGATTCATCAACAGAATCCGACGGCAGCAGAATGCTAAACGGGGGAATCCTGATCTGGCATATTGATGAAGGCGTAATCCGAAATCAGTTATCCGATAGGAATGGAATTAATGACAACCCCAATCGCAGAGGAGTCGAATTAAAGGAAGCTGATGGTGCGCAGGACATCGGGAGGCCCACAAGTATTGGGTTCTTTCAAAATGAGATAAACGGCTCTCCATTCGATTTTTGGTGGAGCGGCAATGATGCTTCCGTAATTACAACCGGTGGAGCCATCACCCTCTATGAAAATCGTTTTGCCCCTGATACTACCCCGAACAATTCAAGCCATACCGGAGCCCCCTCCTTTTTTGAGATGTTCAATTTCTCTGATAATCTTCCCGTCGCCTCATTTAGCATTAAGCCGGCAGCTCCAAACTCAGAACTATATGAGCTCGTAGATCAAAAATCGGACCTTGCTCCACTATTTTTCACTCCTGACAATGATCTTTACTGGAAACATTATCCGCTGGGAATCACACCGTTTAAAAACGAAGAAGATGATTTTGCTTTAATTCCTTCTCAAAATGGCGTGAACGTTTACAATTTATCATCGGGCGAATTATTCGAAATAGAGACTCAGACAGAAAGTATTCAGCAGCCATTTGTTGATGAAGAACTTGGAATATTTTCTGTTGCAGCAAATCCACTCATTACGGAAAATAATATGTCCGTCACTATTTACGAATGGCTTGATGACCAACCCACAGAACTATGGCAATTTACGGCACCTTCTAATCGTGGATTTATCAGTTCCCCACAACAAGACAGGCTTCAGTTCGATTTTACCGCTGGCCTAGCGCAGATTACAAGCCGGGAAATTGATGACTCATTTTACCCATCAAACCGACAATATTCGTCACAAATTAACGGCTATCAATCATTTATTGAGGAAGATGGACTGCTAACCAGAATTACACCCGTCTCAACCTTCACATTAACCATAAATAGTACTGACAACCGTTCAAGAATTCATACAGGACTGATTGAACGAACAAATAATCACTACTCTACCTACCTTTTGTTAAGGGACAGGTTGCTTTTGTTTGATGAGGATAATCAATTAGAACTATTTCGATCCACAGAAATAGATTGGCCTGCCTTCGCAGATTTCACCAATGATGGAGAGCTCGATATTTTGTTAGTTGACAGGAGCGAAAATACTCTTGTCGCGAGAAATCTTAATGGTGCTGTGCTAAACAATTTCCCTATCACTCCTCCCCATGACGTCCGTTTTATTGGAACCCCATTGATTTCTGACATCACCGGTGATGGATACTCTGATCTATTGATCACAGGCCAGGACCCGTTTTCTATTAACATCTATGGGTATAATCATCGTGGAGAACTCATTGAGGGTTTTCCACTTACCGCAGGTGGAATAGAGAATCAATCTGATCAACCTGTGCACCCCGCAATTATAGGCGATAAGTTAATCGCTGTAAGTCACACCGGAGATCTTAAAGTCTGGAGATTCCATAACATGCAAAATACATTATGGTCCTCCCGCTATGGAACCGGGAATAATAAAGTTACGGGGAGAAAATCCGACGGTGACATCGTTAGCAGAGATTTTGGTATTTTAAATTCTGATGAAACGTATAACTGGCCAAATCCTGCACGGGATGAAACCACGCTACGATTTCAGACTTCGGAACCTGGAGAAATTCAGATAAAAATTACAACGCTCAGTGGACGTTTGATTTATGATAATACGATAGAAAGCCGGGGAGTTGCCCCTGAGGAGATTCAAATCGACACATCCAGATGGGGTAGCGGTGGTTACCTTGCAATTGTAACTGCACGGGTGAATGGGAAAACAGAACGTAAACTGGTAAAAATAGCTGTGGCCCGATAATTTGACTCATCGTAAACATATCATTCGAATATTTACTCTCACTCTGCTTTTTTTGGGAATAGGTGCCGTATTAATACAGGCTCAGGTAAGTCCACAGTTTTATGAATATCCACACAATCACCTACCCTGGTATACGATAGAAAGCGAACATTTCTATATTCACTATCAGGAGGGAAGTGACAGGACGGCTCAGGCTGCATCAAAAATTGCAGAGGAAATTTATGAACCGATTACCTCTCTTTATGGATATAACCCGGATAAAAAAGTAAGCATTGTACTTCGCGACCGTGAAGATTATTCCAACGGTGCTGCGTATTTTTTTGATAACAAAATTGAGATCTGGGTTCCGGCACTGGACACGCCGCTACGGGGAACTCACAGATGGATGAGGAACGTGATTACTCACGAGTTCACCCATATCGTGCAGCTACGGAGTTCAATGAAAAGAACCCGAGCGATACCTGCCATTTATTTTCAGTGGCTCTCCTACGAAGATGTGCGACGTCCCGATGTGCTGTACGGATTTCCGAACGGGATTATCACCCTGCCCTTTGCTACGGTTAGTGTTCCGGCATGGTTTGCAGAGGGAACGGCTCAGTATCAGCGGTCCGGGCTCGAATATGATTATTGGGACAGCCACAGGGATATGCTCCTCCGCACACGAATGCTAAACAATACCCACCTCGATTTTGTGGATATGGGAATATTCACATCCAAAACGAGTCTTGAACGTGAGACGATCTATAATCAGGGGTTTTCGTTTGTAATTTATTTGGTGGATCGATTTGGCGAAAAGGTTATTTCTGATATTTCACACTATGCGGCTAACAGCGGTAGATCCAATTTTTCTAACGTCATTAAGCACGCAACCGGAATTAGCGGCGAAGAACTTTTTGATGATTGGGTTCAGGATCGAAAGGAATTTTATCGAAATCAGGTTTCTGAATTAGACGTTTTGCTCACCAAAATTATAGAGGGCGACGGATTTTTCAATTTCCATCCACAGTTTAGCCCCGACTCATCCTGGTTTGCATACCTGACCAACCACGGGCGTGATGACAGCAGAACTTCCCTCCTGCTGAAAAATGGCGGGCAGAAAATTGAAATCGATCCACTTGGAGGCCGAGATATTATGGATGGTGAACAACTCTATAATCTGAATCATGGGATGAGTTCAAATGCAGGCTTGGATCTGATCAGCACACGATTTTCATTTTCTCCTGACAATAAGTTCCTCGCATACAGCAAGGCCGATAAAAACAGGTACGGCGAAACGTATCAGGATATTTACACATTCGATTTAGATGAGAAAAATCGTTCGCGGATTACATTCTCAGAGCGGATACAAGAGCCGGCATGGCACCCGTCAGATTCCAAAGTTGCAGCGGTACAACAGATCGCGGGAACTCAAAATATAGTGCTGGTTGATATTGAGTCGGGCGATGTTACTTCCCTAACCCATTTCTCATCCGGGGAAACAGTCTTTACACCCGTTTGGCATCCAGATGAAAAAACCATTTACTTTGCAACAGCAGATCTGGGAACGAGGAATATCTTTAGCTTCAATATCGAATCCGGACAAATAACACCGCTGTTCGAAGATCGCCTGATTGATTATCGCGATCCGTGGATTGATTTATCCGGTGATTATCTCTACTACTCCACCGATTCGAATGGCATTTTCAATATCTATCGTTATCATTTTCGATCCAATCAAAACGAAAAACTGACAAGCGTAATTGGCGGAGCATTCATGCCTTTTGTGCATGATGATCATCTTTACTTTTCAGAGTTTAAACATGATGGGTATAAGATTGTGCGAAGCGACATCGAACCGATAATAAAAGAGGAAGAGATGATCGACATGCCTATGCCATTTGAAGTTTACTCTTCAGCCCCGGCTGCCCTGGATACCATTCAAATACTGAATCAGAGCAGTGATTCTGATATTGGAGAACTACCCGTTGATAAAAATTCCTATACCGATGCACCTTTAGAGTTTGAAATTAAAACCGAATTCGGATCCGATAAAAGAACATGGCAGCCCTATCGTGAAACCACAACCGGACTCTCAGTCTTTCCAATCATCCGGTTTGATAACTACACAAAATTAAATGGAAGTAATTCTCAACTTTTAAAGCGCGGTAATTTTGGTTCTTTGGGTGAAAATTTATGGCGGGATTTGAAAGTGGGGGCATACCTTTCCACCAGAGATGTAACTGAACGCTTTTCCATTTTTGCCGGTGGGCTAATCGGATTTGGGTCCACTCCCTCCGATGGATTTACCGATTTCATCTCCCCTACCCGTCTAAATAACCTCGACAGAGATCTCTTTTTCATTGCGGAATATCGCGGACTACCATTTATTAAACGTAGTTGGTCACCAACGATAAGTGTTGAATTTTATAACCTTAAAAGAAACGTGAGGAATGGCATTAGTATTGAAGAGTTTCCATGCACTTCGTGCCTTCCGGAATCCACATCCATTGATATTCGGTACAATATCTGGGAAGCGAATCTCTTTTTAAGAAGTAAACTCAATCGGTGGAGTTTGTTTGAGCTGGGCGCCTCATATTCACCATACAATGTGGCAACAGATGGCTTTTTCTCGAGAGAACTGAATCAATTTATTCCGGGATCAACGTCGGAATATTTTCGGGGAAGTACATATTCAGCAGCGTACTACGCAGAACTAACTCAGCCCTCGCGCCATAATGATATTGCACCCATTGGACTGAAAGGATTGTTTCGTTACAAATTTCAGCCAAGTAATTTGCTTCAGGAATTTGAGGTTAGCGACGGTATTTTATCACCGGTATACGAGAGTGTAAAAAATCATTCTCTGGAGCTTAGATCCCGAGCAGGATTCAGATTGGGTGAAAATAGTACCGGAATGATAACTGCCCGTGGTTTTTCCTATTTAAACAACCCGGAAAACTTTTTCTACCTCGATTATATTGGCGGACTAACCGGTTTACGATCTTATCCTTTTTTTGCAGTTGGTGGTCAACGGACAGGATTTATCCGAACATCCTTTCTTACGCCGTTGTATCAAAACATCAACAAACAGGCGGGGCCTTATACGATTGATAAAATCTTTGCCCATCTGTTTTTTGAAACAGGTAATGGATGGGGTGGCCCACTCGAAATTGGAAATCAGTTGAAATCCGGTTTAGGAGCTGAATTGCGGCTCGCACTAAATAGTCATTATCTGTTTCCACTTAAATTTTTCGTTAATGGCACATATGGATTAAACAGTTTTAACGTAACATTTCCCGATCAGTTTGTGACCGGAACCGATGATAACAGGATAACATACGGAAAAGAGTTTCTGCTCTATTTCGGACTAACCTTCGACTTCGATCTGATATGAAAACTATATATTTGATTATCATTTTTTTTATCGGTGCACCGATCAATCTGATTTCCCAATCATTTGATAAGCATCAAAAAAATGATCAAATCTCTATCACGAAGGATAATTTCATCACTCCGGTGATGCAGAGAACTGTTACTGAGGAGAATTATGGAACCAATCTGCAGAGAACGTTTACCGATAAACCCGGACTAGCTTTCCTTTCCTCCGCTCTTATTCCGGGGGCGGGTCAGGCAGTAAATAAAAATTGGTTTCGTTCGGGCTTATATATTGCGGTGGAAGCGGCTTCCATCTATTTCATGCTTGATTATAGAAGCAGGGGGCAACGTGGCGAGAGGAATTACGAGCAGTTTGTGGATCAAAACTGGAGTGTAGTTCAATACGCCAACTGGATTATTGAATACCATGAAATGAACGGGCTTACCAATCCATATCTAGATGACTTGAAGACGATGATGGAGGGAACGTCAGCTAGTTTTAACAACTCTGTAGACTGGAACAAGGTGGATCTTGAACTGCTTCGGAATGCCGAAAGAAATACCGCTTATATTGTAACGGATTACTTTGCCGCAAACAACTTCTCCCATGTTTTGCCGGGATACGGGTCGCAACAGTACTACGAACTTGTAGCCAAATACTTCCAGTTCCAAGGTGGCTGGAATGACTATTATGGATTTCACCAAACAAACGGGACAAATCCATTTCTGATAGATCGGAATGGCGGTAAGGCGAGCCCCATGTTTTTTGATGGCGTAAGAAAAGCACAGCAGTTTAATGATGATTTTAGATTCTCAAGAAATTTACTTTCTCTGCTCATAGCAAATCATTTCATCTCTGCATTCGACAGCTATTTCACATTTAAACTGAAACAAAACAGGCTTGTAACTACTACAAGCGTCATTCCGGGACAGCAATTTCAACTTCGATATAACTTCTAAGAACGTGAAGAAAGTCTTATTTTTAAGCATGGATACGATCAAAAAAATCTTTACCAATAAACTATTTTACTCGGTCATTGGAGGCCTGGTAAGTGCAGGAATTATTTTAGCAGTTGTGCTGGAGTTCTTCATCATGCCGAACTTTACGAACTTTAATCAAGGAGTTACTGTACCTGATATTACCAAAATTTCGTTACAGGAAGCTCAGGAAAAATTGGAGCGATATGGATTACGCCATGAAGTGTTAGACCGTCGTGCAAACTCTGTTTATCCGGCTGATTATATTATCGATCAGGCTCCTGCCGCACTTCAAATAGTAAAGCCAAATAGAAAAGTCTATCTAACAGTAAATACTGAAGTAAGGCCAACTGCTGTAGTACCCGATGTGGTTAGTCTCACGCTCAGAAATGCAGAAATTCAGATCGAAAATTATGGCTTTACGGTTGGAACCAGAAGTTATGAATCTTCACGGTTTCGAAACACGATATTACGACAATCCCTGGCACCCGGAGATACAGTAGCACGTGGAGCCACCATTAATCTGGTTGTAAGTGATGGGCTTGGAGACCGTATTGTAACCGTTCCTGATATTGTGGGTGATAGACTTTCTGAAGCCCAGCAAAAAATTCGACGAGCGGGTTTGCGTGTTGGAGAGATCCGATTCGAAGCCAGCCGTGATGTTGTACCAAATACCGTTCTTTCTTTCACACCTGATGAAGAAGAGTTAACTGAAGGAGAAACTCTCACATTGATTGTATCAGAGCGGTTCGACGCGCGTGAAGAATCAGAAGGGGGCGCTGTTGATGCAGACACTACCCTCCCTCCCTCATTAAATGACCTGAATACCGATAATTAAAAAACCGATAAATGAACTTTTCACTTCCCGTATTAGCCCCATCTATTCTTGCTGCTGACTTTGCCAATCTTGGCGATGATATTCAAACCTGTACAGAAGCCGGAATCGAATGGCTTCATTGCGATATTATGGACGGACATTTTGTGCCCAATATCAGCTACGGCCCCATGATTGTTGAGGCAGCCGGCAGAGCAGCACCCGACGCTTTTTTAGATGTTCATCTGATGATTGAAAATCCGGATCAATACATTGAG
>PWFZ01000408.1 GCA_003555185.1 Balneolaceae bacterium
GCTAAAATACGAGATCAGCCTTTTTAAAAAGAACACGATGTAATTTTTTCTAAAAATTGCTACGTTGCTAACGAAAGCAAGAAGACATCTCAGACACACTAATTGGGTAAGTACCTTCCATTGAGCCCATATCAACGCCAAAAAAGTTGTTCCTCATCTCACAAACGATTTGTTCCGTGCCTGACGGCACTCAAATTGGAATTACATGCTATTTAACCCACCGGATTGAAGTGCGGAGCTATGATGCTACCCGTGCCTAAAGGCACTTCAATAAGAACTTTTTTACTCACCCAGTCTCTATCCCACAGGAGAGAAAGGTTTTCTATACAATTCATTCAACAATAATAACTCATCAATCCTTTTTTAGGCTTTCAGCCTGACCTCTCTTTCGTTCGGCATTATACTGGGGCGAAGCCCCAGCCTGCATTATGAAAGGCTTTCAGCCTTATTTACAAAATGGTCTAAACTTTGCATTCAAAAGTTAGTCCCAACAACGCTCATTCTCCCCTCATCTGCGGGCGGGCGAGGGTCTAGGTTAGGACGGATCAGGAATGGCGTGGTTCGAGCGTTGATGTGGGGCACAAGAAACATTCTTGCGCCATTCACATTCGCAGTTGAAATACGTTGACTTAGGGCACAAGTGGATACTTGCGCCATTTTGTGAGTGAAACACGTTGATTTGGGGCACAAGAGAATTCTTGCGCCATCCAAATTAGCCTTCTTAATCCGTAGCAAGCCCTCGTCTGCGAAGCAGATGGGTTACATCCGGGTCTCCGCCACGGAATTCACGGTACAAGTCCATCGCTTCAGCGCTGCCACCTCTGGATAGAATGTGCTCGCGATAGTGATCTCCATTCTCTCGAGTTAACCCGCCCTGCTCCTGCATAAAGGCAAATGCATCGGATGCTAATATCTCACTCCAGATATATGCATAGTAGTTTGCTGAATATCCTCCGGAGAAGATGTGAGAAAAGTATGCCGACTTGTATCTCGGTGGAATTGCAGGATTATTCAGTTTGTGCTTAACCAGTGATGCCTGCTCAAATTCGTCGACTACAATATCATCGCTTACTTCATCTGTTCCCAGCAAATGCCACTCCATGTCTACCATTGTAGCGCCGAGGTATTCGTAGGTATCAAATCCCTGATTGAATTCACGAGCCGCAATTACACGGTCGAGCAGTTCCTGTGGAATTCGCTCACCTGTTTCGTGATGAACGGCATAATTTTCCAGTACTTCAGGGTGAATGGCCCAGTCCTCTTCAAAAGTTGAAGGAAACTCTACAAAGTCACGTGGTACAGATGTACCCGCTAATGACGGATAAGTAACATCAGAAAATAGTCCGTGAACAGCGTGTCCCATTTCATGAAACAAAGTGGTTACATTGCTAAAGCTTATCAAAGCAGGCTCGCCTTCAGCCGGCGGTGATATATTCAACACATTCACAATAACAGGCTTTTGGTCTTTCAGATGTGACTGAACTATAAATGAATTCATCCAGGCTCCTCCCCGTTTTGAATCCCGCTCGAAATAGTCAGCATAAAATAATCCCAGCTGAGATCCATCCTCATCAAATACATCAAACACACGAACATCTTCCTGATAGACAGGTAAATCAAACCGCTCTTCAAATGATATACCATAAAGACGATTCATGGCGTAAAAGACTCCATCTTCGAGAACACGGTTTAGTTCAAAATAGGGCCGTACTTCAGATTCATCGATATCATACTTGGCTTTTCGAACTTTCTCAGCATAATACTCCCAATCCCATGGCTGGAGATCGTCGTCCACACCATCTTCACGCATCATCTGAGTAATCTGTTCTTCCTCATTCCCTGCATTTTCTATAACAGCGGGAATTAAGCCCTCGAGCATATCGAGCACATTTTGTGGAGATTGTGCCGTTTGAGGCTCAAGTGCATATTCTGCATAATTATCGTATCCGAGCAATTCCACGCGCTGCGCCCGAAGTGATACCAGTTCCAGAACGATAGGTCGCGTATCTATGCCTCCATCTTCTCCAAGCCCGCGAAATGCTGAAGCTTCCCAAAGCTGACGCCGTACATCACGATTATCCAGGCTTGATAGCAGTGGAACACGTGTGGTGTTTGTTATGGTTAGGATATACTTTCCATTTTCACCCCGGTCTTCTGCAAGCTCTTGTGCAGCCGCAATTCTATCATCGCTCAATCCTGCTAACAGCTCAACATCATCTACAACAACCGCTCTTTCGCGGGTCATTGCTAAAAGTTTTTCCTGAAATTCTGTAGTTAAGGAAGAAATCCGCTCGTTTATCTGCCTGATTTCAGACTGCTCCTCATCCGTTAGTCGAGCACCGGCACGAATAAAATCTCTCTGGGTATCTTCTAAAAGCTTCAGGGATTCGCCATCCAGATCAAGATTTTCTCGGTTGTCGTACAGAGCTTCAACCCTGTTGAACAGTTCGGTATTCAGGTAGATGTTATCAGAGTGTGCAGCTAGCCGTGGTGCTAATTCTGATTGAATTCCCTGAATTTTATCATTTGTATGAGCCGAAGTCATATTAAAAAATACGCGCTGAACCCGGGTCAACAGCTCACCGGATTCCTCCATCGCAATAATGGTATTTTCGAATGTTGGTTCTTCCGGGTTTGAAGCAATTTCGGATATCTCCTCGAGTTGAATCTTCATGCCTTCATTGAAAGCCGGCATGTAATGATCGTCTTCAATAACGTCAAAATCGGGTGCTTCAAATGGTAGTGTACTTGCAGTAGCAAATGGGTTGTTGTCTTTCATTGAGTCAGTGTCGTTACATGAGTAGAAAGTGAATACGCCTAAAAAGAACAGCGCAAAATATAGTTTGTTCATAGCAATTGGTTTTTAATTGATTTAAAAATGCTTATTCAGCATCCGGATAGATAGATTTTTTTGCAGCCAAAAGAGTGTTCTTCATCAGCATGGCAACGGTCATCGGACCTACTCCACCGGGTACAGGTGTTATCCAGCTCGCTTTTTTAATCAACCCATCAAAGTCACAGTCTCCAACCAATTTGTAGCCTTTTTCAGTGGTTTCATCAGCAATACGATTAATACCAACATCTATTATGATGACTCCTTCTTTTACCATTTCTGCTTTTATTAATCCCGGCTGACCGGCAGCCACGATTAAGATATCAGCATCTATAGTATGCCGGGTAATATCTTTTGTGTATTTGTGGCAAATGGTAGTTGTCGCTTTTCCTGTTGAGTTTTCCCGCGATAGCATAATAGCCATGGGTGATCCCACAATATTACTCGCTCCTACTACAACGGCGTGCTTACTCTTGGTATGTATACTATAATATTTAAAAAGTTCTAAAATTCCGGCAGGTGTACAGGAACGAAAAGTGGGTTGATCTACTGCAAGCCTTCCAACATTCATCGGGTGAAAACCGTCCACATCTTTTCGGTAATCAATACTTTCGATGACATCGTGCGATGATAAGTGATTTGGCAGCGGAAGCTGAACCAAAATACCATCAATGGTGTCGTCATTATTCAGTTTATAAATATCTTTTTTGAGCTCCTTTGGGGAGATCGTATCCGGCAGGTGAGTTGTCCCTGTACTTATCCCAACATCTTTACAGGCTCTTGTTTTAGCGCCGATATAGGTTGTTGACGCAGGATCTGTTCCCACCTGCAACACTTGTAAATGGGGTCGACGATTACCTTGTGCCACCCACGCTTCTACATCTTCGCGAATCTGTTTTCTTGTTTCTTCTGCTACTTTTTTACCGTCAATAATCTGTGCTGGCATAATTTACCTTTCGATATCGTATTTTTTCATTTTATTGTAGATGTGACTTCTCTGTATATCTATTTCATCTGCTGTAGCAGAAATATTCCAATCGTTTTTTTCCAGCTTCTTCAACAAATAAAGCCTTTCAGATTGCTCTTTATATTCATGAAATGTTAATGGCTTATCAATCAGTTCATTAAAATCATGATCACTGCCGGATCTTAAATTTGCCAGAATTGAAACATCGTCACTATCAATAATTGAGTTATCGGAAAGCAGTGCCATTCTTTCAACAGCATTTTGAAGCTCGCGAATGTTACCCGACCAATGCATCTTTTTCAACTCTTCCAGTGCCGAATCAGTAAATGATTTACCTGAATAGATAATTTCTCTGTTAGCTAGCGCTTTAAGGAAAAATTCTGCCAGCAATGGGATGTCTTCCGGGCGTTCCCGAAGTGGTGGCATATCGATTGGAATAACATTAATTCGGTGATAAAGATCTTTACGAAAGTTATTTTGATCAATCTCTTTTATAAGATCTTTATTCGTTGCACATAAGACCCGTACGTCAATTTTTATCCGCTCAGCGCCGCCAACACGTGTAATCTCGCTTTCCTGCAGAGCTCTCAGCACTTTTGCCTGTGCATCGAGACTCATATCTCCAATTTCATCTAAAAACAAAGTGCCTTCATCGGCTTGCTCAAACTTACCGATTCTTTGTTCCGATGCGCCGGTAAACGCACCTCTTTCATGACCAAAAAGTTCACTTTCAAGTAGTTCAGAAGGTATTGCCGCACAGTTTACCGCAACGAACTTTTTGGAAGCCCGCTTACTTTTTTCGTGAATCCATTTTGCGACAAGTTCTTTACCTGTTCCATTTTCACCGGTGATTAATACACGGCTTGTACTGGGAGCTACTTTTTCGATGGTTGATTTCACCTTATTCAGCGCACGACTTTCGCCCACCATCTCGCTAACTTCATTTAATTCGGTGCGTATCCTTCGGTTTTCTTCAACCAGCTCATTTCTTGAAAGGGCATTGCGAACACTAATTAATAAACGATTCAGATCAGGGGGTTTTTCAATAAAATCAAAGGCTCCAATTTTAGTCGCTTCTACAGCAATTTTAATTGTACCATGACCCGAAATCATAATAATTGGCAGCTCGGGATTTGTCTCTTTCGACTTTTCAAGTACCTCAATTCCGTCCATACCCTTCATCTTAATATCCAGAAACATCAGGTCAACAGGTGAGTCGCTAAGTGTGTCCAGAGCTTCTAAACCGCTTTCCGCCTCCAATATGTTGTATCCTTCAAATTCAAGAATATCCCGTAGCGTATTACGGATACTCTTTTCATCGTCTGTAACAAGTATGACAGGTTTTTTCTTCATCAGTAAGCTGAATATAAGTATTCTAAAATCTCTTGATGGACACGGTCCACCAAAAATGTTGGCAGTGTGTAGTTATTCGTAGCCATTGTAATCACGAGTTTCTCGCCCGATCGCGTTTCTAAATATCCACTCAACGATCTTACTCCGGACATAAAACCCGATTTACCGGTAAATTTATTGAACACGGGGCTATTCCCAAAACGAAAGCTAAGAGTTCCATTCATCCCTCCAACCGATAGGCTATTATAAAAATAATCGAAGTAAGCTTTCGATTGTATATCAACCAAAAATCCATTTAGATCGGATGCCTTCATCTGTGTTGCAGGAGCCATACCGGATGCATCCCGAAGCTGCACCGCCGCAGTATCCATTCCCATTCGGTCCATATATTCTTTAAGAATTTCTAAACCAAGCTTTGTGGACCCCTGAACACCAACTTTCTCTGCCACTAACGTTTTTAAAAGCATTTCAGCATAGAAGTTGTCACTCTCCCTGTTCATCCATGTTATCATTTTATGCAGAGGCTCCGATTGATGAGTATGAATCGGCTCAAATCCGGAAGCGGTCCAATCATAGCGATCTTTATCAATCAAAAGCTGACCCAGGACACGTATGCCCCTCATTTCCAGATATCGCTTAAATGTGTCGATAAAATAGAGTGAAGGATTATTCACGCTTAGCGGCTCCGTTTCGTAATACCCCTGCGGTAGCCTGCTTCGTAAATAGATTGTATTGGTGCCTAATTCACGTCGATAAGATTCATCAAACTTCGTATTTGCGGGAGCAATTGTTTGTTCGTTTACAAAATGGACATAGGGAGTATTAAATGGAAACCACTCTATTCTTGGTTTTGATCCTACCTGACCCTCAGCCAAAACTTCTAAGTCGACAACATTGAAGTTAAACGACAAGGGACTTATTTCCGGGGCATAATAATAGCTCAAATCATCCCACTCCCATCCGCGGGGATAAGGAACATCATCAAAAAAACCATCGTGACCAACCAGGTTTCCGTCAATCGTTTTCACTCCCATGGAGTCCAATACCTGATACCATTTTTCAAATAGGAACAGAGGATCATCATACATCTCACCGTTAATTGAAGGATCACCCACCCCCCTGACGATTAAATCTCCTTTCCACCGGTCGTTCTCAATCTCACCCCTGCCATAAAGTGTGGTATTAAATCGATAATCAGAACCGAGGAGATCCAGAAAAGCAGCCGAACTTACAAGTTTCAGGTTTGATGCGGGGCGGATTAAATAATCACCGTTATAATCGTATAGGATTTCCCCGCTCTGGTCCCTGACCTGAAGACCCCAAAAAGAATTAGAGACACGACTATTATCTATGATGTCCCGGATGGGATCATACTGTTGAGCTTGTAGCAACTCAACACAGCTGAAGAGCAAAAACAGAAGAGCTGATGCAGCAAGACTTTTTTTCATAAGCTAATCATCAGGCCCCGAAATACTCTACCTCTTCACTTTGAAAGGCGTCATATATTTCATTTGAATCGCTGCATTTTAGTAATTTTTCTCGAAATGATCCGCTGTTCATAAGCCTTGAAATGCGGCTCAACAATTTAATATGTGTACTGTTTTTCGACTCCGGTCCAACAAGTAAAAACACCATTTTTACAGGTTCATTATCAATTGCCTCAAAATCAACCGGCTCTTTTAGTATGGCAAAGCTTGCCAGGTTTTCATCAATTGATGAGCATTTACCGTGAGGGATTGCCAATTGCTTACCAACGCCGGTAGACATTATCGATTCACGCTCAAATACTGATTCCCTAATATTTTCGAGCGCAGCATCATCTACTTTTGGTTGTAACAGATCAACTAAAGTGTTTATAAGTTCTTTTTTTGAATCTACCTCTGCATTTGCGAGAATAGTAGACTTTTCTAGAAGTGAGTGTATGTCCATATAAGTTTAAAAACTGCTGCAATTAATTACGTTAATATAGGGAGCTATGGGTAATTCTTTCAAAAGAAATATTGAAAATCTCTAAACGGCTCCCTTTGTTTTTTAGTACCTTTACGTCACTTTACAAGCTGATTTAATCATGGTAAAACCTGCACTTTCGATATTAAAAAAAGAGATTGCCTTAGAACTGCGCACTAAGTACGCCATTAATACATTACTGGCGTTTACAGGTGCTTCTCTATTGTTGATCCTGTTCACACTACGCGCAGAGCAAATGGACCCTACTCCCAAAAGCGGGCTCGTATGGATTATTATTCTCTTTGCAGCCATGACCGGCATGATGCGTTCATTCGTCCAGGAAACAGAGAAAAAAACATGGACTCTCCTGCAGCTTCATGCAAACCCAAGTGATATTTTTGCAGGCAAGCTGATTTATAATTTTTTGTTCCTGCTCATTTTGCACCTGTTTACCTTTTTCTTCTATATTTTAATGATGAATATGCAGATCGTTAGTGTTCCCTATTTCATCTACTCCATACTTTTTGGATCAGCAGGATTGGCAGCCGTCACCACATTAACATCAGCAATGATTGCGCAGGCAGATCGCAAAGGAGCCGTTTTTTCTGTACTCTGTATACCGCTGGTTGTACCCCTTTTATTGGTGCTGACAAGTACTACAAAAATCGCATTAATCGAAGGAGTATCGGAATCATCCATTGGCGATCTAACTGCACTTATTGGATATTGTGGCGTAACCATTACCGCAGGAATTCTACTTTTTGATTATATCTGGGAAGCATCATGACTCTACTACAAGAAAATATATCATTCGGTAACCGCCGACTTGTTGGTCAAAAAAAGGCTATCGAGCAAATCGAGCGTACATTCCGGTCTAACAGACTCAGTCACGCCTACCTGATAACCGGACCTGCAGGTACCGGGAAAACAGCTTTTGCACTTGCTATGGCAGAAGTAGTGAATGGGGTTGATCATCTAACCGACCTAAAAGGGACAGGCGCATCAAAAAAATCGAGCTGGTTTACCCATCCTGATATTCACCTGTTTATGCCTCTCCCATCAAACATGGGAAACAGCGAACTTCAGTCTCGGTTAGAGTTACTCGCAGAAGATCCTTATGAAATTGTGGACTTCAGTCTTCGACCGGCACTGGGTGATGTTGAATCATCCAAAAACCGACGTGCATTCTATTCCATCAGTTATTACCGCGATGACATCCGACCCAAAACCGTATTAAAACCCAATGAAGGGAAACGAACGGTTATCATTATTACGGGAATTGATACGATGCGGAAAGAATCTGCCAATGCATTTTTAAAACTGCTGGAAGAACCCTCCGGTAACGTCATGTTTATTCTCACGGCAAGTAAAACCGATCAGCTTCTTCCAACGATTGTCAGCCGTTGTCAACATGTTCGTTTAAATCCACTCTCTCAGGAAGAGGTTACACAAGGTTTGGTTCGGTTTGATGATATTCCCGAAGAAGATGCCCGTTTTTTATCAAGGGTATCCGGGGGCAATTATGCACTCACCCGGTTTCTTGACCTTAAAACGCTGCAGAAAACACGCGGACAGACCATCGAATTTTTACGCTATACCTACACTCAGGATGCACAGGAACTTCTTACCCTCATTCAGAATTGGAACAGCAGCCTGAATACCGAAAGTCAGATTGCACTCTGCAACACACTGGAACAACTTTTACGGGATATTATGGTTTACCGCGAAACCCAACAGAGCTCACTGATTGCAAATATTGATCAGCTTGATGTAATCAAAAAGTTCTGCAGTGCCCTCAAAGATGCAAAACTTGAGGAGATGATTGAGCAGCTACAAGAACTTAAATATCTGCTGTATCAAAACGTTCAGTTTAAATTAATCTTCACATCTCTCTCATTTCGCTTTGGTAGCTTGATGCGGGGTATTGACTCAGAAATAACCCGGGAAGATCCATGGAAACATTTGCCCGCATTTATTAATCAGCCATGAAAGAATCACAACCATTCCATTTTACAAAAATGCATGGCGCCGGTAACGACTTCATCTTATTTGATAACCGTTCCGTGCAGCTAAGCCCGCAGCAGATTGAAATCATTACGCCTGCCCTATCTGATCGTAAATTTGGAGTCGGCTCCGACGGATTGATTGCTTTGGAGTATGATGAATCTCAAAAAGCTGATCTGGTCATGATTTACAAAAATCCGGATGGCAGTGATGCAGGAATGTGTGGAAATGGAGCACGGTGTTTCGCCTCATTTGCAGTAACCCTTGGTTGTCCATCGTCTTTTACGTTTCGGGTTCATGATAAAATTTATAGCGCAAAAGTAAACGATAACAGCGTCATCATTGATTTTCCGCTGGAAACTTCAGTGGACCAGGTAAATGTAGATGATGAAACATTTTTAGATATCTATACCAATACGGAACACATCGTCTGCGCAGTTGATCAAAATACACTTGGAAAAGAAGAGCTCCTTATAAAACGCGGTAAAGAGTTAAGAAACCATGTAACATTTGCTCCCAAAGGAACCAATGTAAATTTTATTCATGGGGTTGATCAAAACAGCCTTCAGCTTCAAACATATGAACGAGGGGTTGAAAATCTAACACTTGCATGCGGCACGGGGGCCATCGCATCCGCATTGGCATGGCACTATCTTCAAAATTCATCAGACGGGGATTTTACCTATCAGGTAAATGTAAAAGGAGGTACGTTAACTGTGCATTTCACGTTTGATAAGTCCACAAAAAGTTATTCAAACGTAAAACTGGAAGGACCTGCCACTTTTGTATTCGAAGGTATCTACTATCTATAAATCAACAACATACATTGCACTATTGTGCTTTTTTCTGGGATGCAGTTCAGCAGAAACGACTACCCGTCCTTCGGCCGAAACACCTTCCACTATTGTTCCAGAGAATTCATTTTCTGTACCGGGTCAGTTAACTGCCAGTGATATGGTTTTTTCCATACAGCTTCATCGATCCGGTAGCAGGCAATCTGCTCCCATAATCGTGATGGATACCAATCAGAAGTTACATCTCTCATTTGATTTACTGGAGAGAGACTCGCGTCAGTTGAAAGTAACATTCACCCACCATAATCCTGACTGGTCCCGTTCAGGACTGGATCAAAGCTTTTATCAGGATGGGTTTTTTAATTTAAATCTGGATATAGGAACTGCAAGCCGTAGTCAAAGGCCAGGCTTTCGTAATTATCAATACGAATTTCCAAACAGGGATCTAACTTTTCTTGTCAGCGGAAATTACATGCTGCGGGTTGAGGATGTTGACACGGGGAACTTCCTGTTTTCAATGCCCTTTTTTGTAACCGAAAATGAAGGTTCAATACGGTCATCCATAGATACACGTATCACCCCAAGAACTGCAGATATGCGTACAGCGCACTATCCAAGAAGCACATTCGAACTACCGGATTTTGTAGATACACCACAGTTTGA
>PWFZ01000386.1 GCA_003555185.1 Balneolaceae bacterium
CCAATCCAAATGCAGGCTCAAGCAATCGTGCAAGATCACCCTGCTCAACGCCTTGATCATTAGCACGTTCTAAAACCCGTTCAAGCTGTGCCTGATCAAGCCCTGAGGCCAAACCACGCTCCATCAGGTCAATACTCCCCTGCTGACCATGAGCCGAAATCGGTATCAAAAAACCGATAAAAAGCAGGGTAAGTATCGTTTTAATGTTGATTATTTTTTTCATTTCACAATTCATAACGTGTCCTCAAATTAATCGATATAAATAAGTCCATTTTCACCGCCAAATCCATCACTGACAGTCATTGCATCATCTGAAAGGTCGATCCACTCTTCCTCTCCATTTGTTACTCTTAATATTTTATACTCGTAAATTCCTGATTTCAGCTCTAATTGTGCTGCAAATCGTCTTTCTGATTGTCTCGACAACGGTATACCCGGACGATCCCAGTTATTAAATTCACCCACGAGGTATAAATCTCCTTCACCCCGATAGTTAACAGTTACAAAAACCACTCCATCTCCCTGTTCGCTCCATCGGGGAGTGATATCTCTACCCTTGTTGCTCAATAAACGTGAAACAGGAAGTGTATAACGAAAATTAAGTGCTGTCTGAATATCAGAAACTGACTCTTCCTCAGCAGGTAAAAACTGTACATGTGACACAGATACCGTTGCTGTTAGTCTGTCGAAAAACGTGCGTGAAAGCGAAGCGCCGGTGCGAATCAATCGATCAGCTTCTTCAGTAATCGTTTCCTCACCTCCTCCGGACGGGCCTCCGATTGGGGGCGTTCCTCCTCCACCTGTACCACCGGTAGTTACTACTTCCGTTGAATATCTGTCGGTAGCAGCTTGCAAAGATAACCTCCAGTTTTGGCGGATGATTCTTTCCAGACCAAGTGACAACGTGTGGTTACCTATCAGGTCTTCATTAAAATTCCCATTAAATCCTGCACGTATACGCCAGTTAAAAGAAGGCCATGTTTCAACCTCAAGGCCGTAAAGATCCAAACGGTCCGAAAATTCGGTTTGTCCATCCGTTTCCAAATTGCTGTAATTTCTGAATGAAGAACCGGCTCTGGCCCGAATTCTGGTAAAAAAGCTTGGGGACCATGTTAGAGATGGCAAAACCGATACAAGGCTTCGATCGAACATTGACGTAAAATGACTCCCTGAAACCTGTACTTCAGTCGTCAACTTTGAACTCAATCGATACCGAAGGTTTGTATTCCCGTAATAGCCACTCCAGTTAGAACGATCATCAAACATTGGTTGGTAGACAAAACCTGTTGATACATCTCCCGTGAAATTACCGGCGCTCCATAAAAGCTGTGCTGATGGTGAAACCGATGCATAGCTCCCGAAATCAGACCGATTCCATTCGTTAATAAACGGATTCAAAAAAATATTAGATGTATACCCAAACCCACTGTCGAGGCTTAAAAACCCCTCCACGTGCTGGGAATATGCGCTATGTGCATACATCATCATTATTACTAAGCAGATTAAAGCTTTCCTCATAAATAGATCACAGCATTTTTATTTCCAAAGCCGTCGTCTCGCTGCATATCAGCAAGCGGATCCGTTACCCACTCCTCACCATTTTTCACAAACATGTAGTGATGCTCTCCTCTTTCAACAGGCACTAGTCCCGTCCATACTTGTTTGCCATCCATTACCTGGCTGTCCATCTCAATGGGTTCCCAATCACTGAAATTTCCTGCAACTGCCAGCTGTTCGGCGCTTTCATCGATATAAACAAATCGAATCCATACTTTCTCTTCACGATCATCTGCAGCAATAAATTCCATTTCGGAGGTTGTATCGGTAACAGGTTCACTGCTCTGCAATGGATCCATCAGGAAAAGAAATCCGGCTAATAATACTACAGGCAAAGCATACACAAATGCTGGCTGCAGAGAAAATTGTCGCGGTTGAAACCACGATGAAACAGTCTGTTTTAATAGGTCTATATAGGACACAGATTCTTCAGTAACCGATTCTCTCTCCATTTGATGGATCTGACTCATCACATCATCCGAAAAGTTATCGGGCACCGAAAACGACTGGATGTCCGGCTCTGCCGTTGACAATGACTCGCCCAAAAACCGCTCGAATTTCAGCATCGATCGCAGTTCATGATCTTCAGCGATTAAATAAAGAGCGTCTTTTTCTTCCTCGGGGGAAAGTTCATCATCGAAAAACTTTCGTAATAGCTCTTCGGGGTTTTTATGGTTTGATGTATTCATAACATTTCTCCGTGTTCTAAAAGTTGTTTTAACTCTGCCCGCGCCCTGTGAACTCGCACCTTCAGGGCACTTTCAGAGATATTCATCTCCTCAGAAATGGCCTTATAACTCATTCCATCCCTGTACTTCATTAACAGCGGAGCAGATTTATCAGGTGAAAGTTTTTTAACCGCGTCGAAAAGAGTTTTCGTTTGCTCCGCTTTCTCCATCTCTTCATCCGGCTGATCATTTTCACTTACTTCCCGCTCTGCAAAATCTTCATCCATTTCACTAAATCGCATGTTCGACCGCCTGATATTTTTTGCATAATCCCTGCAGTGATTAAGGCCAATCGAGTACATCCATGATGAAAATTTTGAGTTACCATTAAACTGATCGAGTCTCGTATAAATTTTCACAAAAATTTCTTGCACCAAGCCCTTAACCTCTTCTTCATTTTTTTCGAATGAACGAACAATATGAAAAAGCATGGGCGAATACCTATCTACAATATTTTTATAAAGCTCCGTTTTTCCATTCAGGATTTTCGAAACTAAAATGGCATCTGAATCTTTCACGTTCTTTTCTGAGCTTATTTATAGTGAACGTCAATCTATGGTAGTATGACGACTATAATTATGAATGGTTACCAACTATTTTACCTTTTTATAAAGAAAGATGATAAAGTGTTTTAAAAAATGCTCCTCTGCTTATTTTTAAACTCATTATTTAACATCTTTAGGCATTGAATAACTTATCAAACAATTTATGCGTAAAGGTCTACTCTTCATTTTAAGCTTTTTTTTATTCTCATGCAGTGGGGAAAGTGGCGAACAGTCCTCTTCTGATGAGCCTTCAGCTACTCCTGTAGCAGGTTATGAAGTAACCCTTCAGGACCTTTCACGCACTGTCTCTGCATCCGGAGCAGTTCGGGCACTAAATATTCAACAAGTTGGAGCTCCTTTTTCAGGAATAATAAACTCCGTTTTTGTTGAAGAAGGCGATTTTGTTGAAGAGGGGGACGTACTTGCAAAATTTAACCTCGAGGAAATTGAAGCTGAACTCCGCCGTGCTGAAGCACAATTTCGGGAGGTTGAACAGCGGGTAAGCCGATCGCGTGCATTGCTGGATCGGGAAGCCATCAGCCGATCAGAATTTGAAGACCTGGAAGCTGAAAAAAATGTCTCCTTAGCTGAAAAAGAGATTTGGGAAACCAGATATAATCTGGGGGAAGTAAAGGCAAAACAGTCCGGAGTGATTACTATGCGGGATATTGAACCCGGCTCTCCCGTTTCAGCAAACGAACGCCTTTTTCAAATGGAAAATTTATCCAGGCTTGTGATTCGCGTAGGTGTTTCCGAACTGGATGTCATTCATATTAACCGTGATGATAGTGTAACAGTACGGTTTGATTCATTCCCAAATCAATCTGTGGAAGCCAAAGTTCGGCGAGTATTTCCTGCAGCGGAAGCATCAAGCCGTAGATTTATAGTTGAAGTTGAGCTGGAACAAAATTCGAATTCCACTGTCCGACCGGGCTTTATGGCTCGTGTACTCTTTGATGTAGATCAGCGCAATGAAGCCATCGCTGTTCCCAGTGAAGCACTCCTGGCCTCGCAACGTGGTGAAGAATTTCTGTACAAAATAGAAAATGATTCACTTGTAAGAGTTGATGTAGAAACAGGCGTATCGCGCAGAAATATGACACAGATTCTTGAAGGACTTTCTGTGGGAGATGTAGTGGTGGGAACCAACCCAACAAATTTAAATGAAGGCAACAGAGTACGAATTACAGAGTGGATTGAATAAGTGAGCATGTCTGAATCAGAAAACAAAAAAGTAGAGAAGCGAACTGGCATTACCGGAGCTACTATTCGCCGGCCTGTTGGCACCATTGCCATTGCCTCGGTGGTTATTGTTTTGGGGTTCTTCTTCCTTGAACGACTCGCCGTTGATCTTCTTCCTACCATCAACTATCCGCAAATTCGGGTAACAGTAAACTATCCCGGAACAGCACCCGAGGTAATGGAACAACAGGTTACACGGGTTCTGGAAGCTAATCTGGCCGCAACTGAAAATCTGGTCAGCATAGAAAGCCGGGCATCGGAAGGACGGACCAATGTGAACCTGATTTTTGAATACGGGACAAATATCGATCTGGCTATACAAGATGCCTCCCGGAATATGGAGCTGGCCCGTACTCAGCTCCCTCCCGATATCGATCCGCCACGACTCTATAAGTTTGACCCTTCTCAAGACCCTGTATACGAAGCCGGTTTTACATCCAGTATCCGCAATCCGATGGAGGTTCGAGACTGGCTCGAAACCCGGCTCTCCCCACAGTTACAATCCATACATGGTGTGGGTGGAGTAGAAGTAGCCGGGGGAATGGTGCGCGAAATTCAGATCATCGTAGACCAGGAGCGGTTAAGCTATTACGGGATACCTATATCCTATATCGAACAGACGCTAGAAGATGAAAATATTGATCTGGCCGCAGGTCAGGTTACTTCCGAGACATTTGATGTAATGGCCAAAACAGACGGCCGTTTTCGTACTGTGGAGGAGATCAACGATATACTAATCCCCATCCCCGATTCCAACCAGCAAATTCACCTCCATGAAATCGCACAAGTTGTAGACGGGCATCAAGACCAACGGATTTTTGTGCGACTTAATGGTCAGGCTGCAACTCAGTTATCCATAACAAAATTACCGGACGCCAATACTCTTGAAGTCATCAACGGGGTGAAAAGTGAGGTAGAACGGCTGAGAAACAGTGGGTTTATTCCGGCAGATATTAACTTTGAAGTTGTAACAGATCAATCCTTTTTTATTGAAAGTTCTATTGGGGCGGTTAGTACCGCTGCCATAATTGGAGGAATTCTTGCAATGCTGGTTGTACTCCTGTTTTTAGGTAGTTTTCGAAAGGCATTTATTATCAGTATATCTATTCCCATCGCCATTCTTGCCACTTTTGCGATGATGGGAATGAGTGGATTAACCCTGAATATCATGAGTTTGGGTGGACTTGCCCTTGGAGTAGGACTTCTGCTGGATAACTCAATAGTTATGCTCGAGAATATTTATCGCCATCATGAAGAACTTAAAAAACCGTCTGAGGATGCAGCATTCGATGGGGCAAAAGAAGTGACATCGGCGGTAATAGCATCCACAATGACCAATCTCGCCGCCGTGGTCCCTTTTCTGCTAATAACCGGCCTTGCAGCCATGATTTTTCAGGAACTTATCATCACCATCTCATTTGCCATTCTTGCTTCTCTTGCTGCAGCTTTAACGCTGGTTCCCACATTATCGGCACTGTTCAATAAAATTAAATTCAACAGAGGATTCGAACACAGCCGTTTCATAAAGACGTTTAACCACGGACTTAAGAAAGCAACCAATGGTTATTTGTCCGTAGCCAAACACGCTTTTCGACTTCGAATATGGGTTGTCGGTACTGCATTTCTGCTTTTAATCGGATCTTTTTATCTGCTTAATACCCTTGGTAATGAATTTTTACCACAGGTTGATGATGGAAATGTTGGCGTTAACCTTAACCTGCCACCTGGTTCTCCACCGGATGTAACGAACCGTTATGCGTTAATGGTAGAAGAAAAAGTAAACGAAATGCCTCATGTAAATCACATTTTTGGTTTATCTGGGGGGCATCTTGGCGGGGGAATTCTTAACGAACGGCCGGGAACAGCACGATTTTCCGTGCAGCTTACACCTGCTTCGCAACGCGAAATATCTGCCGGCAGATGGGTTGTCGATATGCAGGAAAAGCTCGATGAGCTGGAGATTCCCGGCGCAAGACTTTCTGCTAGTCCCCCAAGTATTCCGGGAATTCGCACGAACATTGCAGGTGCCGATATATCCATTGGAATTGTTGGCGATGATATAGAAACACTTGATAGGCTGGGACGCGACATACTTCCTCAACTGCAGGGCATTCAGGGAATGGATGATATTGAGATTGCCCGTGATGACCGTACTCCGTTGCTCAGCATTCAAGCCGACAGACAACGTGCTGCCGATTACGGGATGAACGTTTCTGATGTTGGCAGGGCTCTTCAAACCGCAGTTGGAGGATCGGTCCCCACCCGATACAGCACCGGAATTACAGAGTATGATGTTCGGGTAATGCTTCCCCGGGATCGAGTGACTAACACCGAAGATCTCTCTAATTTATTACTCTTTCGGGAAAATAATGAGTCCATTCGTCTGGGGGATGTGGCTACTTTCACGCTAACCGACGGTCCCGCCCATATAGAACGTGAAAATCAGGTGCGCATATACCGAATCAATGGAAATGTAAACCGGGAAGTTTCTGATGTTGGAACCGTAAACAGCATTGTTCGCGATCGCCTGCAGGATTTTGAGCTTCCTGAAGGATATACCTTAATTTATGGCGGCGAAGAAGAGGTGATCCAGGAAACCAACAGGAATCTACTGAGCGTTACGCTTTTGGCACTCTTCCTGGTATTTGTAGTAATGGCTGTTCAGTACGAGCGCCTCGCCAATCCCCTTGTGATTTTAACAGCAGCTCCATTGGCCCTTATAGGAGTTGCACTCATTTTATGGATCGCTGATGCCACCCTGGGTGCGCCGGTACTTCTCGGTGTAATTCTACTTGTAGGAATCGTAGTTAACAATGCCATTTTGCTTGTTGAGTATATTGAAATTGGTAAAAATGAAAAAGGACTCTCCCCTTTCGATGCTGCACTCGATGCCGGACGCATCCGTTTCCGTCCTATTCTAATGACAACACTAACCACTGTCTGCGGCATGCTTCCTCTGGCTATTGGCATGGGTGAAGGAGCTGAACTTATGCAACCTCTCGCACTCTCGGTTGTGGGAGGTTTATTAATAAGCACACTACTAACGCTATTTGTTATTCCCTCTCTCTACCTGATAGTTGATCAAATCACACAAAAGTTAAAACAATTTGTAACCGGTTCAGCTTGATCAGTTAAGTTTTGCTATCAGTTTGACTCGTTATTTAATAGCTTTTTATAATAGTTTTTTAATAAAAAAACTGTTTGATGTTGATATTTTCGTCATTTTAAGGGTAAATAAATGAATATCATAAATAATAGTTTATGTCTATAAAAAAGATAACCAAGAAGCTCCCCCAGATACGGGAACAGCTTAAAGAGTTTAGGGAGATACTGTTAGCAAATCTGGTTATGATCGGTGAAATTCCGGCCCCTACATTTCAGGAGTCAGAGCGAATTGAATTCCTTCTAAACCGATTTAATGAAGCAGGATTAGCAGACAATTCGATAGATGATTGTGGTAATGGAATTGGCATACTCAATGGTTCGGAAGGAGAAAAAGCTATTTTAGTGAATGCGCATGCTGATACCGTTTTTTCATCCAAAACCGATCACACTATGCAGGTAACCAGCGACACTATTGATGGGCCCGGTGTAGCAGATAATAGTTTGGGCCTGGCGGTTTTGGCCACACTTCCCTACCTGCTTCAGGAGCTTGATATTACTCTGAAAAACGACCTTATACTATTGGGAGGTGTTAAAAGTTTGGGTAGGGGTGATCTTGAAGGCGTCCGGTTTTTTCTGGATAATAACTCGTTTAATATCACTGAAGGAATTTGTATTGAGGGAGTTGAACAAGGACGGTTAAGTTACACTTCAATAGGCATGCTTCGGGGCGAAATCACTTGCAGAGTACCGGAAATGTACGACTGGTCTCGCTTCGGAGATGCCAGTGCCATTCTTACGCTAAATGAAGTCATTAATAAAATTAATGATATACGGCTTCCAAAACGCCCCCGTACCAGCGTGGTAATGGGTTCGATTTCAGGTGGCTCATCATTTAATACAATCGCTAAAGAGGCCACGCTGGGATTCGAAGTCAGATCTGAGTCGGAAGAGGTGGTAACCGATGTTGGACGAACCATAAATGATATTGCCAGAGAGGTTTCTTCTAAAACCGGAGACGATGTGGAGCTCGATATTTTCGCAAGACGGAAACCCGGTGGCATTCCTTACGCCCACCCACTTAATAAGTGCACAAGAGATATTATGAATTCGCTGGAGATAGAACCGCGTCTGGCTCCAAGTACATCCGAACTGGCAGCTTTTATTGATAAAGATATTCCGGCATTAACTCTTGGAATCACCTCCGGAGATCACATCCACAAGTATAACGAATCGGTGGAGATAGATCCCATTTACAACGGAATTACACAACTCATTGGAACAATAATTGCAATTGATGGAGGATACTGTGATTGATCTTCAAAACTGGATCGACGAAAATACGTACCACCATTCCCAGTTTTGGGATTTAAAAAAGCTGGTGGCAAAAAAAGAGAAACTGGGCCTGACAATCTCTTTGTGCCTGCCTACTCTTAATGAAGAAAAAACCATCGGTAAGGAAGTTATTATTTTCAAATCCGAACTGATGAATCGCTATCCGTTAATTGATGAAATTGCAGTTATCGATTCCGGCTCTGAAGACAAAACTCTAGAAGTTGCAAAAAACTACGGTGCAGACACCTACCTCTCCAGCGATATTCTACCGGACCTTGACCCAAAAATGGGGAAAGGGGAAAATCTGTGGAAAGCCATTTATCAGCTTAAGGGAGATATCATTGTTTATGTAGATGCTGACATTAGCAATATCCACCCCCGGTTTGTTTATGGCCTTGTAGCGCCTCTTATTCACAGAGAAGAGGTTAAGTATGTGAAGGCATTCTACGACCGCCCACTCGCCTTCTCGGGAGGCGTACGGGCATCCGGCGGCGGACGTGTCACTGAGATTCTGGTCCGGCCTCTATTCTCTCTTTTCTTCCCTGAACTGACCACCATCATTCAGCCACTTTCGGGTGAGTATGCAGTACGACGCGAAGTGCTGGAACAGATTGCTTTTCCTATTGGCTATGGAGTGGAAACATCACACCTGATTGATGTACACAACAAATTTGGATTGGAAGCATTTGCACAAACCGATCTGGATAAACGGGTTCACGAAAATAAACCAACTCAATCTCTCGGTAAAATGTCTTTTGGCATTTTACAGACCTTTATTAAGCGGGCAAAAGCACTGGGTATACTCGAAAAAGCTGATCACGAAACCATCTTAAGGCAGTTTCAGGTTACCAAAGATCACTATCAGCAAAATAAAATTTCTATTGTTGAAGAGGAACGCCCGCCTATGATTGAAATTGAAGAATACAGAAAAAAATTCGGCAAATAACCGATGGGTTCATCAAGCGTTTTAAAGAATCGGTTTTTAAAGCTATCGAATGAGTTACATCCATTAGCTACTGACACCGAGCCTGACTTAAAAAAACTACCGGGTATTAAAGCCGTAATTTTCGATTTTTACGGTACACTGTTTATTTCCGGCGTTGGAGATATTGGTATTGATGATGGAAAGTCTGATGAAGGTCTTCTTATAACCGCTATCGAAAATTCAGGAATGACAATTATAAATCCTGAAGCCGGAAAACGCGGATACGAAATCTACAGCCTTGTAGTGGATAAAGAGATACAGGAATTAAAGAAATCCGGCATCCCTTATCCCGAACCGGATATTCGTAAGGTTTGGCATAAAGTTCTGAACCAGATGTATACCGAGAAGCTGCTATCAACGGAGATTAATTCTGATCATGTTTACCTAATGTCAGTTGAATTTGAGGCCCGAATGAATCCGGTATGGCCAATGCACGATTTACATGAAACCCTGGACGGAATCAGAAAAAAAAGCTGTCACCTGGGCATCATTTCCAATTCCCAGTTTTATACGCCCATCGCTTTTGAGGCCTTAGCCGGAAAATCACTTTCGGAGTTGGGGTTCGAAAACGAACTGTTACACTGGTCTTTTGAAGAAGCGAGGAAAAAGCCCGGACTAAAATTTTACGAGCTTTTTTTACGCAAGGCGAAAAAACACCTTCCGGATCTAACAGCTGAAAACTACCTCTACGTAGGCAATGATATGCTCAAAGATGTTTATCCTGCAAGTAATTTAGGCATGAAAACAGCACTGTTTGCCGGAGACAAACGATCTCTAAAATGGAGAAAGGGTGATGACAGATGTGCGGGTCTTCAACCTGATATTGTGATTACTGAATTAAAGCAAATTCTTGAATGTATATAAAAATGGAAGCCTGCCACAATATAACAGGCTCCCTGAATTGCTTAAGGTTGTCTTACTGTGGTTGTCTCATCAATCCAGC
>PWFZ01000070.1 GCA_003555185.1 Balneolaceae bacterium
CCCAGGCGAATATTCATCGGCCTGAATAAATACTGGTTTGCAAATTGCCGGGAATTCATCCCCGTTGCTTTGGTCAGGATTACTGAAAGTAAATGCGAAGTTCCGGTGCTGTAAATCATCTCTCCGCCTGGATCGCCCACAAGAGGACGGTTCAGCGCAAACTCACTCCAATTATTGCTAATTACCCAACGCCCGTAGTTACGCATGCTGGTAGATTCAAGCCCCGTCCTCATTGTTAGCAAATCTTCGATGGTAAGTGACTCCTTTACAGGATCGGGATTTTCAGAAAAGTACCCCTCAAAATATTGATCGATCGTTTCGTCCACACTTTCGATATATCCGTTATCTATTGCTATCCCAATTAGCAGTGACACAACACTTTTGGAGGCTGATTTGATGTTTGTTGGGCGAGAGGCATCCATTCTGCCCTGATAAGATTCAAAAATCAATTCCCCCTCTTTTTCTATCATAAGACTCTGCACGGAACCGATGTCAAAAATTGTTTCCAGTTCAGCTTTATCCGTTTCACCGCTATTTTTATTGGGTGTGAATACCAACAAAAATAGGAGCAAAAACAGAATGTATAGTCGCAATATCATATAAATGTGATTTTTTTAAACAACCATTAGCAACGATCTTGAATTCAAAATCATTGCGGAATTTATAACTTCATAATCTACTGGAAGTTGCGATAAATTTAAGTGGAAACTCTTCTTTTTCAGATTCCTCCACTACGGAACCATCAAACAGCTAAATTATACATTTTGCACTGGTTGAGTTGTGCATAGATTGAGTTAATATCACTATAATGATACCTGATTCATCTATTTTGCACAGTAAGTTTATTAAAAAAAGTTAATGCTTCAGTTATTCCCTTAATCTTATCCATCCCAATTTTTTGATCACTCCACAACTTGTATATTCATAAAAAATGACTTCTTTGATGGATTCTAACACTTGTCAGCTTTCTATACTTCTTACGACGCATATTCCACTTGAGAGACTGGAAAATCTTCTTTCAGTCACTCTCAATGTGATGAGTTTAGAAATTGAAATCATCATTATTGATGATGCAGCCGGTGATGAAACCAAGAGCTCAATTCAGCAATTGGTAAGATCCTCATCCAACGAACGGGTATTTTTATTCGAACACGACGCTCCAATTGGCAGAGGACAATCGCTAAATGAAGCTCTGAATCAAGCTTCCGGAACGTTTATATGGGCCCCGGTAAAAGCGGATCGTTTTAATGAAAAGCTACTGAAAGATTCATTGCGCCGGTTTTACTCAAGCCCTGCGGCTTTCTGGGTGATGGATTTCGATCTCCCATCATCTTCAGAGCAATGGCTGGAACAGGTTTCTGAAGCCGGGCTACCCGACGACTCTTGTTACATCTGGAATCGGAAGATTCTTAGTTCCGGTCTGTTCTTCTTCAACCCGTTTATGACTCACCTGCACGGGGCAGAGCTTGCGCTTCGAATCCATAACAAAAACGCATGGCACAGAACCGATCCGTTTTTTGTAATCGAGGATGATCAATCCATACCGGCAATCGGGAAAAATCTGGAAGAGTTTTTTCACTCTGCCCATCGCTCTGAAACAGATCCAAATCTGCGCGATCAAATTCTGGACTTATTCAAAAAAATCAATACCGAGCAGGAGAAAACAGATATTGATGACGGATATCTTGCACAATCACACCAGCTTCTGGCACAGGGTGATGCAAGTCGGGCTCTCGGTTTAGTTAATAAGTACCTTCGCTCCCACCCTGATCATCACGAGGCCGTAAGGTTAAAAATAACTGCTCTTGAAAAACTAAGGCACCATGTAGAAGCGGCCGAGCTTAAACATCACCTTAAGGGAATGGATCCCATCGATTCACCACAAGCCGAGCTTTTTATGGGTGGAGATCAAAAAGAAGACCCTTCAACAACACCAAAAAATATTGAAACCAGTATTGTCATTCCCACTACCGGGCTCGGGAAACCACAGCTTGAATCGTGCCTGCTATCACTTGAAAAACATGTAGACACATCCACCACAGAATTAGTGGTCATCGATAATGCCAGCTTTGATGATACCTTCGACTATCTGGAGCAGCTACAAGAAGAAGGTTTTTTGAACATAAAAGTGATAACAAACGGTCAAAACAAGGGATTTGGAACCTCTGTCAACCAGGGAATTGAAGGCGCTACGGGCGACTATATTCTCGCTATGCACACTGATGTTACAATTCAGCCGGAAACTCTCTCCATCTTAAAGGAAGCCTTTTATCAGCTTCCGGAACTGGGAATGGCTGCTCCGGGTATTAGTGATACAGAATACGCCGCTCAGCTGAACGGAGAAAAATCTGACGATCCGTACATCCAGACAGATAAAGTAGACAGTTGCTGCTTTATGATTCGAAAAGATCTTAACGCCCGGTTTGATGAAAGTTATGGCCTGGCTTTTTTGGAAATGGATGATTTTTGTCTGCAAATTGCTGAGGAGGGTCTGCCCATTGTAGTCGCTCAACACACTACAGCAGATCATCAGACGGGAAAAATTACCGGTTTAATGGGTTTAAAACTTACTCCACAAATTAAATGGAAAAACCGCGCAAGGTTTCATGATAAGTGGATGAAAACCGAAACGTTTACCATTCCCGGCCAGGGAAGTTATGCCGACCGGTTCGAAAAACTTGGAGCCCCTGTTGACCCCGCAAATCCAAAACCCGGGTGGACAGAGACTGTTAACAAGTTTTTAACAGATGAAGTAAGAACAGATATTCTCAGATCTGATTTATCTCCAAACGAACTCATTACCATTGTTTCAACTTTACTGATGGCTGATGAGCGCGAACTTCTGAGAAACCTTGAAGATCGGCTTGACGAGATTGATCTGCCCCAGGCCGTTTTGGTACTTTTCATCTACTATTATTTCGATAAGAATATTTACTCCCGCTGCAAACACTATTTGAAAAAAGCAGGGGATCAACATCCAATATTTGATCTTTACCGACTTAAAATCTCTGTTGCTGATAAGGAACTGGATGAAGCATCTAAGCTGCTCGCAAAATTAATGGAAAATTATCCATGCAGTCCCGATTTGCTGTTTCTTGCAGGTCAACTGTACAGGCACAGTGGTGATGAAGATGAGGCCAAATCCTTCTTCGCAATGTCGAGCCAAATTGATCCGGTTCGGTTTTCAAATGAGGAGACCGCTTTCGAAATTAAGTTCTGATTTCTGACTAGACATGGTATTTCTATTAGTATTACCACGCTGCACAAGCTCGAATAAGCGTAAGGAAGGTGAGTGTTAATGTGGCAAAGTACCCCGGGCAGCTTGCCCGGGCTGTATGAGCATTTCACGCTCTGCAAGTCACTCATCACCGGACAAGCTGTCCGGTAGACGGGGTATCTACCCTTTCAGCTCAACAATATTGAGTAGATTTTTCAGGTCTTTCACCTTTTCATCCTGATTATTTTTGGCGTAACTGTGCATTAAATTTCGAATACATCGTGCCAAAATCTCTGTTTCATCCGCTTTTTGCAAGTGTTCCGGGCGTGGCTCAATCCCGTTCTTTTTCAGGAAATAGTAACATTGATCGTATGTTACAATTGTGCCACCATCAAACGGGTCAATTAAAATCTCCTGATTGTGAGTTTGATACAACAACATAAAATGAATCGGCATGTTTACACCGTGAAAAGGCAGATCTAATCGGCGCGAAACAAACATAACAATAAGACTAAGTATAATCGGCAGCCCTTTTCTTCGATCAATTACGCGATCGATAAACGCATTATCGGTGTCGTGATAGTTTTTCGAATCCCCCCGAAATCGCAACTCCCTGAATATGAACTGAAGCATAATGTGCATCTTTTCACTGAGGGAAGGTGTGTAGGCAATATCACTTCCAATTTGCTGCGCAATTTTGTCCAGCTTCTTACTGTAATCAAGTGTGCGAAGAGTTGGGTTTCCAAATCGCGCCAACAGTAAAATCGCCTTTTCAAGCTGGCGCCGATCGTTGATCCCCATCTCTACCAAATCGGAAAAATCCTCCAACATACTGCCATATGTAATGTTGTAAATAATCTCGTTGATGGTTTTTCGCTCCGAATCGTGGATAGACTCACTTCTGTACTGATCCAGCAATGGCACAGCTTTTTCACCCAATTCATGGAACCGGTTCTTCACCCCGATCTGAACATTGGGATCAGGATCATCCAGAAGAAAAATTAGAGACTCTATTTCGTTTTTATCTGTCATAATAATAACCTGTCCGCTCAACAAAAGACGTCACGCTTTTATTCTTCACTTCAACTTTTAATTCTTTTCGTAAACGCACTTACCCGGATTTATCTTGCAGTGTTAATCACAGAAAATGCAAAATAAAAGATCGCGAAACCTTTCAAAAATCTGGTTTCCCGGTTGATTTCATCGTTTATATTGATGCAAGATAAAGCGTATATTAGTCAACTATCTACACAAAAAAATATACTATGAAAATCAACATACCATCAGAAACAGGACGTTTAAACAGAGTTATTGTTCACACTCCGGGCAGAGAGGTTTCACTCGTTAATCCTGAACTAAAGGACGAACTGCTTTTTGATGATATTATTTTTGAGGAAGACGCCAGAGAAGAGCATTTAAATATGCTTGAGGTATTTAAAACGGCAATGCCCAAAGACGGAAAAATATTTGAAATATTAGATCTGGCAAAAGACTCGCTGAAAATCGAAGATGTTCGCCACCGTTTTGTTGATCAGATGGTAAAGGATTTGCCATATGAGAATTTAATAGCGGTGCAAGAAGAACTTAAAGAGTTAGACGCTGATCATCTTTTACGTTTCGTGGTAGAAGGCGCCATATCTCCTACTCACAAATTCACGTTGCACCCAACACCCAATATACTTTTTACACGTGATCTTGCCGCCGTTGCCGGTACTCAAATTATTCTATCTAAAGCAGCCAAAAAAGCCCGTGCCCGCGAGTCACTGCTGATGGAACTAATTTTAAAAAATCATCCTGTTTTTGAAGGCGTTCAGGACGACATTATTCATATTGGCGGACAACAATCTATAGAGGGCGGGGATGTACTTGTGGTGTCTGACAAAATTGTAATGATTGGAATGAGTGAAAGGACTTCATTCAGCGGTTTAATGAATGTAGCCAACCAGTTGTTAGGCGGAAACGTTGAGCACGTTTTAGCTGTCGATATACCAAAAAAACGCTCTTCTATGCACCTCGATACTATTTTCACATTTGCCGACGAAACAGAATGCATTGTATTTCCTCCGGCTATTGAAGAACAAACGGATAACGTGGTTGAGCTATTTAAAAATGGCGAAAATATTCAATCCAGACAGCATGGAAGCTTAAAACTTGCCCTTGAAAAACTGACCGGAAAAGAGTTCACTTTTATCCGTTGTGGTGGCGAAGATCGCACAACTCAATTTCGAGAACAATGGACAGATGGCGCCAACGTTTTTGCTCTTGCGCCCGGAGTCATTGTAGGATACGAAAGAAATACTTCCACATTTAAAGCGCTGGAAAAGCACGGCTACCGCATTATCTCACAATTCGATTTTATTGATGAATTTAATGGGAAAGAATTTAACCCTGATGAATCCGGGAAACTGGCAATCAGTTTTCAGGGACATGAATTGTGCCGGGGACGAGGCGGTGCCCGTTGTATGACGCTGCCAATTTTAAGAAAATAAACAGGAATTATCCCTTGCCCTATCCACAACCTTACAAACCAAACGAGGAGAATGTCGAGAATGGTTTTACTCCCGAGCCATCTAAAAACCGGCCGGATGCAAAAGCGATTCTAAAGCATACCGCTCTTTTTATAGCCACGTTTGTCTGTGTATCTTACGTGGGTATTATTTGGGTAGGACAAAGCGCCGGTGTTGAGTCATACACAGAAATGTGGCCACAGGGAGTTCTTTTTGCCGTCCTCCTTTTGGGTTTTTTAGCTACTCACGAGTTTGGCCATTACTTTGCAGCTGTCTACCATAAAATAAAAGTCTCCCTGCCCTACTTCATACCTATCCCGATAGGCATCGGCACCATGGGTGCCGTTATTAGCATAAGGGAGCGTATCAAAACCACCACAAAGCTTTTTGACGTTGGTATTTCGGGGCCTATAGCAGGGTTTATTGTCTCTCTTATTATTCTTCTATACGGGTTTGCCACACTTCCCGATCCTTCATTTATGGAGAATTTTGCCGGTCACGATGAAATAATTACTCACATACAGGAAACAGGAGATTACCCCGATACTCCTCCCGTAACTGAAGATACCGGTCCGGGCATTATCATTTTGGGCGACACTCTCCTTTACTCATTTCTTGCGAGCTTTTTCAGTAATGTCCCTCCAATGTTCGAAATGTATCACTTTCCATTTCTGTTTGCGGGCTGGCTGGGTCTCTTTTTTACCGCGCTTAATTTAATGCCTATAGGTCAGCTTGATGGTGGGCATATTCTCTACTCTTTAATCGGTTATGAAAATCATAAAAAGGTAGCACGTGGATGTTTTGGACTTCTAACTGCATTAGCAGGAACTGAAGCTATACCCTTTTTATACCTACAAATAGCAGAATTTATGCCGCAATATGCTTTTGCATCTACAGTTATCTGGGCGTTGGTTCTGTTTTTCCTTTTACGGAAAGCATTTCATCAATCCTACGATTGGATCGTAACAACATGGGTATTGTCACTCGTCGGCTCAGTTGGTTATCTTTACTTGTTTGGCGGCGGGTTCGAGCAGGTGGGATCATTGATTTGGGTAGTCTGGTGTTTCTTTCTGGCTTATTTTGTTAAAATAGAACATCCACCTGTCATTTTTGAAGAACCATTAACCCCAACAAGACGTTATTTAGGCTGGATTAGTATGGCAGTATTTATACTCTGTATTAGTCCATCACCCATCAGTATTTTAAATTAACATCAAAAATATATTATGAAATATTCACTCTTCTCTTTACTTAGTTTTTTACTCCTTTTTGCAGCCTGCACCAATGATGATACTCCCTACCTGGACGAAGACATGTCCATTACAGATCAGGTAAATATTTTAATTGAAAATGATGAATATGAATCAGCAATTAGCTTGTTGCAGGAAGAGGATCGATCAAATCTCGAAGTCATGCGCCTTTTGGAGAAAACTCATTTAAATTATGGTCTGAATAGCATGAACACATTCGATCAATCTGAAATGAGAAGTCGCATGAATAATGCGTTAGTACAGTTTACCGAAGTACTTCGGATCAACCCTGAAAATAACGTTGCCCGTGAGCAAATTACCCAGATAATGGACATATATGCTACCATACCTGACAGAGAGCCTGAGGAAGAGGTATTGGAAGGGTTGCGGGATGTAGGCTTTGACTACTAAATTCACTTTGTACTCAGGTGAATAGTTTTTTTACTCATTTAATAAACCAGTCCTTTGGCAAAAGCAGAAAAGAAAAAAGGCGGACAGCCTAAAATTGAGAACCGGAAAGCCCGTCACGATTTTCATATCGATGACACCATTGAAGCCGGTATATCGCTTAAAGGTACAGAAGTAAAATCCTTACGGGCAGGCAAAGCCAGCTTAAACGAAGCGTTTGCCTATATCCTGCGCGGAGAGGTTTGGCTAAAAAACATGTATATCAAACCATATGAGTTTGGTACTACTGAAAACCACGATGAAAGAAGAGATCGCAAGCTACTATTAAAAAAGCGTGAGATTCTCGAAATAGATAAAGCTTCTAACCAAAAAGGGTTTACTATAGTCCCCTTAAAACTCTATTTCAAACGCGGTTATGCCAAAGTGTTGATCGGCATGGGACGAGGTAAAAAGCAGTACGATAAGAGAGAAGACATTAAAAAGAAAGATGTGAAGAGAGAGTTGGATCGCAAAATAAAAGGAGATTATAGTGTGAATTTGTAAAGTCTCATTTACAAAATAAAAAAGCCGCTCAGAGAGATCTGAGCGGCTTTTTTTATTACTTTCTATTTGGATACGCGGTTATTAACCATCCATGGTTTCAAGTTCTGTCTGAAGTCGTGTCATTAACTCCTGATCTTGCTGTGCTCCCATCATAATGGCTTGATATCGTTCTACGTTTAAACCATTATCTTCGATCATTGCTATAATCTCTTCTTCAGCGCTCATTTGAATTTCTTGCAATTTTGGCTGAATACTTTGGATTTTTTGCTGCTCTTCGTCAGACATTTCTACCTGATCGGCCATTTGTGGATTTTGCATTGCCATCATTAGCTGCTGAAATCTTTCGAAATCTAATTCTTCTTCTTCAACGGCTTCTTCGATTTCTGCCTGAGCTTCCATTTGGATTGGCTCAATATCAGCAATTGTTTTCACAAACTGAGTTAATTCTTCATCACTTACGTCAGCAGACGTAGGAAGATCCGGCATTTGCTGTTGCCCCATCCCCTGACCAAATGCAACACTTGCGCCAAAGAGGATTCCAATTAAAATTACACTTAAACTTTTTAATACTTTCATTCTGTCTCTAATTTAGATTATTCCCAGGTTGCTAGCCTATTGAGGTTTCTATTATTGCCACTTTTGTAGTTATTGGTACATAAAATCCTGCTTTTTTGTTCCAATACCAAAGACCAATCTTACGATTAGCCTTTGTGTAAATTTATTTAAGTTTCCTGTAAGCCGAATTCTGTGCCCCGAATAAATCGGGACGGCAATCATTTATCTTGTCTTGATGTTACCATCAAGATCGTAGCGTTCCACCCGATTGTATAGTGACGAACGGCACACAATCTGCGTGAACTTGCACCCCATGAGGTTTGCCTGGCTTCCGGTATCACTACCGAAACGGTGGGCTCTTACTCCGCCTTTTCACCCTTACCCTGATAAATCAGGGCGGTTTGTTTCTGTGGCACTGGCTGTAACTCCTGCATTACGCAGAAGCCCCTTCCTGTTAGGAAGCACGGTGTTCGTTGGTGTTCGGACTTTCCTCCCCGCATTAATGCAGAGCGATTGCCCGGAAACTTAATAATATCAAAGTACAGGATTTCTGTAGCGTTTCTTTCTTATAACTTGAATTCTTTTTTTGCTTCTTCAAAGAAGGAGGGGTCTACAACGATTCTACCACTGCTTTCGTCTATAATTACTTTGTTCTTTCTTCTGACTTCTACTTGTGTTTGTGGAGGTAAAGACATTCCAAGAGCGGCCCCTCTTTCCATACCCACTACAGCAATCCCGTTTGTCAAGCCATTTCTAAGTCGGTTATAACTTCTAACAAAACGGTCGTCCAGCTTCTTCTCAAGCTCTTCGCGTTTTTCAAGAAGCTTATCTTCTTCTGATTGAGTTCCCTCAACTACTTTATCCAGATTTACTTTCTTCTCTTCGTAAATCTCTTCTGTCTTGGCCAGGCCTTCCTTATTAACTTCCAGCTCCTTTTCAATTTCCTCTATACGTTTACCAATCTCTTCAATTCGAGAGATAGAATTTTCAACAAACTGCTTTTGGGCTTCAATCTCTTTGGTAAGAGCATCGTACTCACGATTATTGCGAACACTTAATTGCTGCTCTTCATACTTCTTATTTTTTTCTTTTGAAGATTCAATCTCCAGCTCGAGATTTTTCTTCTCTGCCGTCAGGCTTTTCAGCTCTTCCTCTAAATGTTCAATTTTGGTATTATACCGATTCAAATCAGTTTCAACATCGAGTATTTCTTCCGGAAGGTCTCCGCGTAGTTGGCGAATTTCGTCGATTCGGCTATCGATATATTGTAAATTAGCGAGATTTTGCAGTGTCTCTTGCATATGTATTAGCGTTTTTTAGAGTGATTTATTTTCAAATTCAGTAACATAAATATTCATCGGATTGGTTACCCGTTCCGTGGCTTCAACTTTCAGGCCTTCAAAGGCCTCGGAAAGTTCTTTTCGAATTGCCTCGACTACCGGAAATTCACTTTCGTAATGACCGGCATCAACCAATAAAAAGTTCTTCTTCTCAGAAAAATAATCGTGGTACTTAATGTCGGCGGTGACAAATGCATCAGTGCCCATACTCGTGGCTTTCTGTTTAAGAGAAATTCCTGCCCCGCCACAAACTGCTACTTTTCGTATCCGTTCTGATTTTCCTGAAAACCGAACAGAAGGAACATCCAGGGCCCGGCATACCAGGTGCAGAAACTCATTCATGGCAATACCTTCATCGGGATAGTAACCAACAACCCCCATTCCAAAATTGTCAGATGGACTGGCAACATCTGTCACTTTAAAAATACCTGATTTTAGTAATCCTTCTTTTTTCAGTGCAGATCGTAACTGCTCAACATTGTGTTGGTCAATTGTAGCCTCATAACATTTTTGACCATCCTTTCTGCCATTTACAGAATAGAAATAGGCCTCTTCAGCAGAATAGTAGTTTAAAAGCTTAAGAACCGCTTCTGTATCCTCAAA
>PWFZ01000130.1 GCA_003555185.1 Balneolaceae bacterium
CCCTATACTTCTGCTCAGGAAACCAATGCATTTCGTGGAATTGCAGCAACATATGGGAATCGTTTGCAGGTAACCGGGTTCTATTCAAACCGGAAGCGTACAGCAAGCGAACTCGACGATCAGTTTGTGCGATTCCCAACAGAAAGTGCACTTCACCGCACAATTAATGAACGTGAACGCAGGCTAAACCTGGGACAAGAAACGTACGGCGGTCGCATTCGATACGAACTGAAAAGAGGGTTTGTAGGGGGTACCGCTTATCGAAATACATTTGACCGCCCGATTGCTGCGGGTACACAACCTTCACAGATATATAATTTTTCAGGTCAACATTTAGCCGCTTTTGGTGCCGATTATAGATTTTTAGCCGGACCCGCACTGCTTTTTGGTGAAGTTAGCCATACAGATAATGGTGGTTATGGTGTGTTAAGTGGCGCAACAGTAGATGTTGGTCCCTCAACTGATATGTCCTTTGCCTACAGGAATTACGGCCGTTCATTTCAGTCTATTTTCGGCACCGGGTTTGGTGAGCAATCCGGTAATCCACAGAATGAAGAAGGGTTTTACATAGGCATACGTCAGGGCATTACAAGTAATATTCAGATTAGTGCTTATTTCGATCAATTTCGCTTTCCCGCTGCACGATTTCAAACCCGACAACCCAGTTCAGGTTACGACTGGCTAACCCTGATTCAATATTCTCCTTATCGCGAATTTGAGGTGTATGCTCTTCTCAGGTTTAAACAACGAGATCAGGAATATACGACAACAGACGATTTCGGTCGGCAAAATCGTCTGTCAGATCATAATAAACGAACCGGAGCCCGTTTTCAGGCATCTTACCAGGTTCATCAAAACGTGCGTTTACGAACCCGGGTTGACTTTACCAGAGCACGGGCTGTAGTGAGTGACCCAAGCCTTGGATATTTAATTTTTCAGGACATCAGATATACACCACGAACTAATCTTACCATCGACGCCAGAGTTACGATGTTCGAAACTGAAGATTTTGAGTCAAGGGTTTTTCAGTTTGAAAATGATCTGCTTTATGTTATGTCTAACACCGCTTTGTTCGGTCAGGGACAAAGAATGTACATCGTGGCCAATTACCGGCCAAAACAATGGATTCAATTCTGGGTAAAAGCAGCTACTACTTTATATGAAAACCGAAACACCATTAGTAGTGGGTTACAGGAAATTCGGGGGAATCGCAGAAGCGATATCGGAATGCAGGCAAGAATACTCTTCTAACACATGTCTTGTAGCGAAATTAGTAGACCGAGGCTGTCTAAAAAGGGATGCAAAAGAAAAAAATTTGCGTCGTCCTGATTTTGGTTGACAGTTTTTGTGATTATTTACTGCTATTCCTGAAGAAGGTTAACAGTTTTATGTTTATACACCAACCCTGAAAGTCGTAGATCCCGACTTACTCGGGGTGTTAAAATGATTAGCCCCCTAGAAAGCCTGTTTTACAAACTTAGTGACATATGGGCTTCTAACAATCTTTCTGATCTGAATAGGTCCGAGTGTTGTTATTGCGAAGGTGTTGTCTCTTCTATGGAAAATATGTTGAGCCATAGAGAATTGTCTCATCAGGAAATAAATCCGAGCTTTGATATTGCGAATGTGTTATCTCTGCTATGGAAAGTAGCTTCAGCCTTAAAAAATAAATCATTAATGGCTAAATCCGAGCTTTGATATTGCGAAGGCATGCTTCGCGGCGAAACCCGGGGAAAGAAGAGCACAATTGAACGGCCATCGGCATAGACATTCCCAATGGTTTTGCATCCAATTCCGATGGGTAAATCGACATACCCCATTCAACGCATGCCTTCCATGAATGAATTCAAAGGTAAACCCCTCGTATTTGCTTAAAAGCTTCAGCAAATTTATAGCCTCGGGGGGATCTTTATTGGGGTCACTTTACCCCGCATTTCGTGTAAATATCGTACCTCAATTAAAGCGGTTTAACTGCTATGGGAAATGGATTCAGCCTCAGAAAATTATTCCAAAATGACTAAATCCAGACCTTGTTGTTGCGAAGGCATCATCTCTGCTATGGTTAATGGATTCAGCCTATGAAGGGTATTCACTTATTAATAGATCCGAGCGTTGTTGTTGCGAAGCAGTGCTTCGCGGCTAAGCAACCTAACCAATCCATCGCCGGTCAGGCTGACCGCCGTACTCAGTTGACTAACGATAAAACAGCCCTGATCGCATTATTATTTAAGGTAAATTTATCTATTACCCTTTATTTTTTATTAAAAAGCGCTTTCAAAAAATAATTATTTTGTTAAATGGTGACTTCTGTGATTTATTGGAAGTGTTAGTTATTAATTTATTTAACCCTTCTAAGAATGAATATCCCACCTTTTGTAGAAAAATCAGCTTGTGGCGTTGGCTTTATCGCCAGCCGAAAAAACCACTCATCTCATGAAAACCTTCAGAAGGCTCTGCACGCCTTAAGCTGCGTGGAGCATCGCGGTGCCTGCAGTGCAGATCAGGTTTCGAGTGATGGTGCCGGAATTATGGCAGATATTCCTTTTGAGCTTTTTGGATACGAACCCGGTGAGGTTGCCGTTGCAACAATTTTTGCCCCGCACGATAGTCAGCGACGACGCAAAGCACTGCGTGTGTTCGAAAATACGTTCCAGTTTTTAGGGCTAAAAGTTCTTGATTACAGAATTGCACCCATTAATGAAAGGGGGTTGGGCGAAACTGCAAGAGAGTCGATGCCATTCATTCTGCACGCCTTTATTAAACGACCTGAACACTGCCGAACCGATCAATCTTTTGATAAACTGTTGCACTCCGCCAAGCAGATGACACGCACCAAGGAGAGGGAAGAAGGAATTGTAAAAGAGTTTTTCTTTGCATCCCTATCTGCCCGTACCATCGTTTATAAAGCGCTTACCAAAGCGGATAAGCTTAAAGACTTTTATCTGGACCTCCAAAACCCTGCATTTAAAACCAGATTTGCCCTTTTTCACAGGCGATTTTCCACAAACACGAAAACATCGTGGGATAAAACACAGCCATTTCGAATCATTGCCCACAACGGCGAAATAAACACGATTACCGGCAACAGGTCCTGGGCACTCTCCCGCGAAAAATATCTTGGGCTACACAAAGATGAACTTCTTACCCACAATCAAATCAGTGATTCAGGAAGCCTCAACGAGATGGTTGAAGCCCTCACCTACCGAAGCAGTATTCCATACGTAGAAGATATTCTCGCCATTATGATTCCACCGGCAACCGAAGACAACAGCTATTACAAGTTTTGGAGTCGCGCAATGGAACCTTGGGACGGACCTGCTCTTATCTCTTTTTGTGATGGCTCTTCCATTGGCGCACGATTAGACAGAAACGGATTTCGCCCCTGCCGATGGATGTCAACAAAAGAGCATCTTTATGTTTCTTCCGAAGCGGGATCTTTTGAGATTGATGAAGAATCAATTATCTCAAAAGGTTCACTTCATGCCGGGAACGGGATAAAAATGAACCTCAGCAAAGGCGAAATTCGGTTTCGTGACCCCAGTGGTTCCCGTGAAAATTATGATGCCGAGTTTGAGCACAGACTCGAGCCGCTTGTCAGTCAGCCTTTAACGGATGAAGATCAAAGCAATGCAGATATGAATCTGTTTCGCTTTACTAAAGAGGAGGTTAATAAATTGCTGGTGCCCATGATCACTGATGCGAAAGAGCCGATCGGTTCTATGGGTGACACGGCACGTCCGGCGATGTTTTCTGATCAGCCCCGTTCTTTCTTTGATTATTTCTATCAAAATTTTGCACAGGTCACCAATCCTCCGCTCGATTATTTGCGCGAGAAAATGGTTACAGACCTTTCAACCTATCTTGGAAAGCGTCCGAATATTTTTTCACCGAAAGAGCTGATTCCACAATACCCCGGCTTTGAGGTAGAAAGTCCCCTCCTTTCTCTCGGGCAGATGAAAACATTGAGAATGCTCAATGAATCTCCATCGAGAGTGAAAACCGCGGAGTTTGATTGTGTTTTTAACAGGGATCATGGAACAGTTGGATTTCGATCTGCCATCAGAAATATTACTGATGCAGCGATTAAGAAAGTTCAGAAAGGTGTAACGATTCTAATCATCAGCGACAGAAAAGCGACGTATCGCCAGCCGCCAATTCCAACATTATTAGTATTGCGATCGCTGGTAAATGCACTAAATGAATCCGGGCTCCGGCTAAATGCGTCCATTATCGTTGATACAGCAGAAGTTCGAAACACCCATCACTTTGCAGCACTCGTAGGATTTGGCGCAACGGCGGTTTGCCCTTATCGATCACTTGAATTTGCCCGGTTCGAAGATCACCGAAAAATGAAAGATCTGGATGCCGATCAAAAAGAGAATAATTTGATCCATGCATACAATCAGGGACTGTTGAAAATCATGTCGAAATCGGGGATCTCCGTTGCCAGAAGTTATCAGAGTTCTAAACTTTTTACGGCTCTTGGGATTGGCAGGGAAATCAAGGATCTGTTTTTTCCCGGACTATTTAGTCCGGTTGGCGGAGTAGATATTAATGGCGTTGTGGCTCAAATTATTGATCACACCGAGTTTGTAAACGACCCCGAAACGAATGGTAAGCTACTCAACACATTCCAGTTTAAGGAGCACAATCGCGGAAAAAAAGGCGAAAAACACGCGATGACCAATACTAAATCCAAGGTGATTCATAAGCTGGTTCGCGATACAGAGTTAACCCTGCAGGATTCGGGCCTGTTCGAAGAATATCTAAAACTTGGGCACCACGATGAGCCCATCAATATCCGCCATCTTTTTGCCGTTAAGCCGCTGAAAATCGAAAAGGATGGCGAAGTGGAACCCAAAGAAGAAATCATGAAGCGATTTGGATCCGGAGCGATGAGTTTTGGCGCTATTAGTGCCGAATCTCAGCGGGATATTTTCCTTGCCATGCGTGAAATGGGCGGACGATGCAATAGTGGTGAAGGAGGCGAAAACCCTTACTACTACTCTTTGGGAATCACAGGAACAGTAAAACAGGTAGCGAGCGGTCGATTTGGCGTAACGGCTGAATACCTGATTTCCGGAAATGAAAATCAGATAAAGATTGCGCAGGGTGCAAAACCCGGCGAAGGGGGTCAGTTAATGGGCGTAAAAGTGAACGATGATATTGCATTTGCCCGACATAGTGAACCGGGGTTTGATCTGATCTCACCTCCTCCTTTGCACGACATCTACAGCATCGAAGATTTAAAACAGTTGATTTATGAGCTGAAACAGGTAAATCCTGAAACCAAAGTGAACGTAAAGCTGGTATCCGGTCAAAATATCGGGACAATTGCCGTGGGGGTAGCCAAGGCTGGCGCAGATGTCATTCACGTTTCAGGTGGAGATGGCGGAACCGGAGCAGCAACGCTCACCTCTATGAAACACGCCGGACTCCCCTGGGAAGTTGGATTGCTGGAAGTTCACAGAACACTGGTCAATCACGGATTACGAGAGTTTATCGAGCTCCGGACCGATGGCGGACTCACCACGGGACATGACATTGTAAGTGCAGCTCTTTTAGGTGCTGAAGGATACGATTTCGGAAAACTTTTGCTAGTCGCTCAGGGTTGTGTGATGGCGAGAATTTGCGAGAAAAATACCTGCCCGACAGGAATCGCTACTCACGATCCAAAGTTCAAGAAGAAATATAAAGGTCAAAAAGAACATGTGGTTAGAATCATGGAATATCTGGCTGAGGACGTCCGTAAAGAACTGGCCAAAATCGGTGCAAAAACTCTGGATGAAATCGTGGGCAGAATTGACCTGATTCATATTCAGGAGAAGCATCAAAAAACGGTTGACGATAAGAAAATTGATCTATCCTATTTTTCAGGAGATAGTTTGCATGCCTTTAAATCTGAGCCAAATCCATTTAATGAAGGCGTAAGTTCTTTTAACGAGAATATCCTTCAGGAGTGCAAAAAACAGATTGATGAAGAATCCAATTTCAGCTTTAAAGATGTCATCACCACAAGTGACCGGGCATCGCTCGCTACGTTAAGTGGGGAAATTGCCAAGAAAATCTCCGGAAAACGAATGGCTGAAATTAAAGAGAAAGGCAAGGCTGTTTCGAATCATCACTTTAACGGAAATTTTGACTTTACCTTCGAGGGCAGCGCCGGACAGGGTTTTGGAGTGTTTATGACAGAAGGCATTCATGTGCATCTGTTTGGTGAAGCAAATGATTCCGTAGCCAAAGGGATGTCAGGTGGCTCAATGGTGATCAATCCTTCAAGAAAATCCAGGTTTGACCCTGTCAAAAATGCCATTATTGGTAATTGTGCGCTGTATGGTGCAACGGGTGGAAAACTATATGTCCACGGACTTTCGGGTGATCGATTTGCCGTGCGAAACAGCGGTGCTCTCGCCGTAGTAGAGGGCTCCGGTCTACACGCCTGCGAATACATGACTAACGGTACGGCGGTCATCTTAGGGCCCGTAGCAAAGAACGTTGGCGCCGGCATGACAGGTGGCGCTTTGTATCTCCGGCAGGATCAGGTTCATCAGGTGAACGATGAATACCTCACACCGCTTGAGCTGGATCCTTCATCAGAAAAAGAACTAAAAGAAATTCTTACTGATTACTACAAAGAAACGAAAAGCACCTCAGCGAAAGCTGTTTTAGATGACTGGAAAAAACAGAAACGAACATTTGTCAAACTTCTTCCCAAAGGTGTTCTTGCCAAGCAGGAAGAAGCGAAAGCGATTGATGAGGTTACAGAGGAAGGCGAGAAGGTATAAAATAAGTAGACCCCTTAGGTTTCAAAAAACCTAAGGGGTCTTTAAAAAGACAAATAGCGCAGGGCTAAGCAAGCTAACCAATCCATCGCCGGTCAGGCTTACCGACGTACAACTTGTAGACCTTGGAAGTTTTTAAAAACCTCCAAGTCTTTCTTAAAAATTACTTATCCGTCAGAGATGTAACACCCGGCAGTTCTTTTCCTTCCAGATATTCGAGGCTTGCTCCGCCCCCTGTAGAAACGTGGGAGACCTGATCTTGCAGACCCGCCTTTTTGATGGCTGATGCAGAATCTCCGCCCCCAATAATGGTGGTTGCGCCAAACTTGGTTGCTTCAACAAGTGCCTGAGCCACAGTATTTGTGCCGTCAGCAAAATTCTCCATTTCAAAAACGCCCATAGGCCCATTCCAAAGAACGGTTTTGGCATTTTTAATATGATTACTAAATGCCAGTGATGATTCCGGTCCGATATCAAGCCCCATCCAGCCATCTTCAATGCCGCCTTCGCCTACAACTTTGTACTCAGCGTCGTTTTTAAATTCCTGAGCTACAACCGTATCCATTGGAAGCATAAAATTAACTCCGGCTTTTTTCGCTTTCTCCATCAGGTCCTTTGCCATCGGCACTTTGTCTTCTTCAACTAAAGAGTCTCCAATCGTGTGGCCGTTTGCCCTGAAAAATGTGTACGCCATTCCACCTCCAATTATGATAGTATCCACTTTGGTTAACAGAGTTTCAATCACACCAATTTTATCAGACACTTTGGCACCGCCCAAAATAGCAATAAATGGACGCTTCGGGTTATTGACACTCTCTTCCAGATATTGAATCTCTTTTTGGAGCAAAAATCCGGATACAGCAGGCTGCAAAAATTTTGTAACGCCTGATACAGATGCATGGGCACGGTGACTGCTGCCAAAAGCATCATTCACAAACAGATCAGCATGTGCCGCTAATTTCTTTGCGAATTCAGGATCATTCTCTTTTTCTTCCGGATGAAACCGTACATTCTCCAGCAATACAATTTCGCCCACTTTTGCGGCTTTAATTACCTTATCCGCTTCTTCGCCAATACAATCCTTGGCAAAATGAACCGGTACATCAACGAGTGTTTTCAGGTGATTAGCCACCGGCTCTAAACTAAATTTCTCTGCGGGTTCACCTCCCGGCCGGCCAAGGTGACTGGTCAAAATCAATTTTGCCCCATGCTCAACTACATAGTTAATTGATTTTAAAGCCTGCGTTATTCGATTGTCATCCTTGATCTTACCATTTGAAATAGGAACATTAAAATCGACTCTCATCAATACGGTTTTCCCTTTCAGCTCAACGTCTCTAAGTGTTTTTTTAGCCATTTTCTATTATCAGTTTATTAAATTTTCTTTCATAGAAAATACGGGATCAACAGGGGGATTGGAAATATATAAATTCACTATTTTGAAGTACTTAAATGAAAGTTATACTCTTTAATAGCATATTTCTTTTGAGGTATCATTATTTGATAAAATAATGGCAAGCGAAATTTTCTTCAATTTCTAAAATCATACACCAAATTTTCTGGGTTACCCCGAACTTCGGGCTAATCAAATCTGACCCGCCATCGGGTCTATCTTCTGCTCTCTGGTTGTTTTTTAATATCGGTTAATCAGCAAACACAATTCATCATTTTTAAACGCAAATGAATTTGGGGGAAGTCATTTTTATCGCTGTCTTTTAACTAACTGAAACCATCTGCTTTTAAAGATCATTTTCGATATTTTACCCAGATGACTACAAATAATAATGATATGAATTCAATCTATTTTGATCACGCTTCTACCACACCGGTTGACGAGCGTGTTTTAGAAATTATGCTCCCTTTTTATAGAAACAATTTCGGCAATGCTGACTCTGCCCATCAACTTGGCAGAAATACAAAGGTGGCTATTGAGGACGCACGCGAAAAAATTGCGGAGTTGATTGGAGCCGAGCCGTCCGAAATTATTTTTACCAGCGGCGGCACGGAAAGTGATAATGCCATCATTAAAGGAGTCGTAAAAGCAACGCGTAAAACAGAGATTATAACTTCACCCATTGAGCATCACGCCGTAATACATCCGGCAGAAAGCATGAAAATGGATGGATGTAAGGTCACTTACCTGCAACCCGATAAGACCGGCCGCATCAGCCCGGAGCAGGTAGAACAAGCGATTTCAGAGGATACCGCAATAGTTAGCCTGATGCATGTAAACAACGAGATTGGAACCATTTTACCCATTAAAGAAATTGCAGCAGTCTGTCGTGATAAGAAAGTAACTTTCCACTCCGATACAGTTCAAAGCGTGGGTAAAATACCTGTGAATGTTAAAGAGATGGGCATTGATGCACTAAGTATCAGCGCTCATAAAATTTACGGCCCCAAAGGCATTGGGGTTCTTTATGTGAAAAACGGAACACCCTGGCTACCCTGGCTTCAGGGAGGATCGCAGGAACGGCGCCGGCGTGGTGGAACATCAAATGTAGCCGGAATTGCAGGTCTAGCTAAAGCAATGGAGCTATGCACCGAGCAGCTGGAAGATCATCAGGCACATTTTAATAAGCTTCGCAAAAAAATGCTTGATGGCCTTGATGCAGCATTTGAGGATCAGTATCAAATTAATGGTCCTGTAGAAAATGGTGTTCCGCATATTTTAAACATTTCTTTTCGCACCGAGGATGATAAAGGCATGGATGGAGAAATGCTCTTGCTCAATCTCGACATCGATGGCATTTGTGTTTCTAATGGATCTGCATGCACATCCGGAGCGGTTGAACCCTCACATGTTTTAAAAGGTATTGGCTTACCTGATCATTTGGCTAATTCAAGTATCAGAATTAGCTTTGGCGAATCAAATACTGAACAACATGTGGAAACATTTCTAGAAAAACTGGAAACTGTGTTAAACAGAATGAAGACCGTTACATCATGAATATTTGTGTCTATTGTGGATCTTCCCCCGGGAAAAGTCCAAAAATCCTTTCTGCAGCGCGTAAACTTGGCAGATTGCTTGCCGCCAACAAACATACGCTAGTCTATGGCGGCTCATCTCTCGGTGTGATGGGAATCCTGGCTGATACCGTAATGGAAAATGGTGGTAAAGTAATTGGCGTAATTCCCGAAAACCTGTTCAGTAAAGAGGTGGCTCACACCAAAATAACAGAATTAATTACTGTTGCAGATATGCACGAGCGTAAATCTATAATGGCAGATCTTGCGGATGCTTTTGTTGCACTTCCGGGAGGATTTGGCACTATGGAGGGGTTGTTCGAAATCATTACCTGGAATCAAATCGGGATTATTGAAAAGCCGGTTACCGTTTTAAATGTGGATCATTTTTATGACTCGCTGATCGAAATGATTGATCATTCCGTAAAAACAGGGTTTATAAAAGTTGATAACCGCCTGATTTTACAAGTGGCTGAAACGCCCGAAGAGTGTTTAGAGTTGTCGAAGTAATCTCTAAATTTTAAACCCATAAAAATGCAATTCTGGATACTCGCAGGTCTTATTACACTTGGTGTTTTAATTGCGCTCAACTTATATGGTCCATTGAAAGGGTCTACTCCTGCGGATTTCAGTGACGCAGACATTACCCTTAAAAATCCATTACCCCCC